>JANJUT010000192.1 GCA_024710445.1 Thiobacillus sp. | reverse complement strand
GCGCCGCGTTTTGACTTCAGGGCCTTCGTACAGGTGGTCGATGCGGTCGGTGTTGAACAGCGAGGTGCGGCGCTTGATGCCGTGGACTTCGTAGCCTTTTTCCAGCAGGAATTCGGCAAGGTAGGCGCCGTCCTGACCGGTGACGCCGGTGACGAGGGCTTTTTTGATCATGTTTCTGGACTCACAAGGATTACGTAACCTCGGATTATCTTATCTTTTAGCGGGGAGCGGGGAGCGGGGCATGATTATTCGGATGCTTTCATTTTCTTGTGTAAGCCATAAATCAGTTTGCTGGTTCGTTCGATCAAGGCGTCGACCTGGCCTTGATCAGATTTTGTGAATCCGAGTCGAATGGCAATTTGATATTGGGTATCCAATTCGCTGAGCGAGCCGCGAGCGATGCTGAGAAAGCGGGCAAACTCGCGGCTTCCCTCCCGCCCAGCACCTTCAGCCAGATTGCTCGGTACGGAAACCGCCGCACGCCGCATCTGCGACACCAGACCATATTGTTCCTGCGTGGGAAATGTTGAAGTCAAGCGATAAATCACCTCGACCAGTTCCATAGAACACTTCCACGCCTCCAGCTTTTCATGAGGTTTCCCGCTCACCGTTTATCCTCCGCCTCACCGCCTCACCGCTCACCAAACGCTCCACCCACGCCATGTTGTCCAGATACCACCGCACCGTCTTGCGAATGCCTGTGTCAAAGGTTTCGGCCGGCTTCCAGCCCAGTTCGCGATGAATCCTGCCGGCGTCGATGGCGTAGCGGCGGTCGTGGCCGGGGCGGTCGGTGACATAGGTCAATAAACGTGCATAAGGCCCGGCGGGGTCGGGGCGCATTTCATCCAGCAGCGCGCACACGGTTTTCACGATTTCGACATTCGGCATCTCGTTCCAGCCGCCGACGTTGTAGGTTTCGCCCGGCTGGCCGCCTTGCAGCACGGTGCGGATCGCCGAGCAGTGATCGGTGACATACAGCCAGTCGCGCACGTTCATGCCGTCGCCGTAAATCGGCAGCGGCTTGCCGCGCGTGGCGTTGAGGATCATCAGCGGGATCAGCTTTTCCGGGAACTGATACGGGCCGTAATTGTTCGAGCAGTTGGTCGTCAGCACCGGCAGGCCGTAGGTGTGGTGGTAGGCGCGCACCAGGTGGTCGGACGACGCCTTGCTCGCCGAATACGGGCTGTTGGGCGCGAACGGCGTGGTCTCGGTGAAGGGCGCATCATCCGGCCCCAGCGAACCGTACACTTCATCAGTCGACACATGCAGAAAGCGGAATGCAGCCTGCTCGTCATCCGGCAGGTTCAGCCAGTGGCCGCGCACTTCTTCCAGCAGATGAAACGTGCCGACCACATTGGTCTGGATGAAATCCTCCGGCCCGTGGATCGAGCGGTCAACGTGCGATTCGGCCGCGAAATTGACGATCGCGCGCGGGCGATGCTCGCTCAGCAACTTGCCCAGCAGCACCCGGTCGCCGATATCACCCTGCACAAACACATGGCGCGCGTCGCCCTGCAGGCTGGCCAGGTTCTCCAGATTGCCCGCATAGGTCAGCTTGTCCAGGTTGATCACCGGCTCGTCGCTCACCCGCAGCCAGTCCAGAATGAAATTTGCACCGATAAAGCCGGCGCCGCCAGTAACCAAGATCACAATAATTTCCTGTTCGAAAAAGGTTCAGGATAAAACGGCATACCTGAATCCTGTGCACGGCGTGATCGCCGGCTCCACCGTTCGGCCCAGCCTACGGCTGTTGCTATCTTTCCAGACCCGGCCCCGCAATTCTAACCATGCAGGAGCGGGCTTGCCTGCGAAACACACCACTGCACGCACCGTCCCATCGCCAGCAAGCTGGCTCCCACAACCCGCGAAACCATCTTCCTGGACCCGCAATCATTCCTCAAGCATTCCTCAAGCCAGCACGCGTAGCCCGGATGGAATGAAATGGAATCCGGGGACACCCGCCTTACAACACTTCTCCGTGTTTTCGCTGCGCTCCGCCGCCCCCCCCGCTCCTACGAGGGATAACGTATACGGGGGTTGCAGCGTGAAACCGTGGACAGGCCAAGGGAACGAAGTTGTGGGAGGGGCGCCCTCGCCCCGAATGCCGGCGCCGCGCAATTGCACGCATTCGGGCCGGGGGCGGCCCTCCCACAGTAGGTCGGCAATACCTTGCCGACGATAGGAGCCAGCTTGCAGGATGGCAGTTTCTCTGCGATTAGCGCTCGGGCTTTGCGCCTGCAACAACCGCTTGATAAACCACTAATGTCCGCCGCGCGATGTCGTGCCAGTCGTAGCGTTCGGAAACCCACGCCCGGCGGGCGTCACGCGCTTCGGGGGGCAGCGGCTGTGCAGCGAATTCGCGCAGGCGTTCGGCCAGTGCGTCCACGTTGCCAAGCGGGAAGTAGTGCTCGGCCGGCAACCCCACTTCCAGATTGGCGGGGATGTCGCTGGCGACCACGGGCAGGCCGTAGGACAGGGCTTCCAGCATGGCGATGGGCAGGCCCTCGTGGGACGAGGGCAGCACGAAAATCCCTGCGTGGGCGTACAGCTCGCGCAGCGCCTGGCCGGTCTGCAGGCCGGTGCACACCACGCCCGGGGTTGCCGCCGCGCCATCCAGCACCTGCTTCACATAGGCATCGGGATGATCCGACGCGCCGACGATGGCGAGTTTCCAGCCCGGCAACGCTGCCTGTTCAAATGCCGCGATCAGATCAAGGTGACGTTTCTCCGGCACCAGGCGGCTTACCAGCACGATGTACTTCCCCGGAGTCAAACCAAACGGCACCAGGGCATCCGTCGTGGAAGGCAACTCGGGCAGGACCACCCCGTTCGGAATCAGCGTGCTCTCACGCCCATGCTTGCCCCTGACCAGGCTCCGGATCACCTCGGAAATCACGATGCGGGC
>JANJUT010000162.1 GCA_024710445.1 Thiobacillus sp. | reverse complement strand
TGAAATGACCCGGGTGGAAGCGCTTGTCCAGCCTGATGAACCGGCGGCTGTCATGGATGCGCCCGTACTCGATGTGGGGGCAATCATCGAATATGCGGAAGCCGGCGAGTCGATCCAGCAGCCGTTGCCACCTGACGAAGTATGTATTGGCCCGGTTTCCATGTCGGCCAATCTGTATGAAATCTTCATGGTGGAGGCGCATCAGCGCCTGGCGGTATTGCAGGATGAGGTGGCGCACCATGCCGACATGGCGAATAGCGCTGTCAGCGAGCATGCACGCCGTGCCATTCATACCCTGGGCGGCATCGCGGGCACCGCAGGCATTTCTGCTCTGGCCGAACTGTCGCATGCACTAGAACAATACTGGAATCGATTTGTACGTGTAGCACTGCCATCGGCGCACCTGTCGCTGGTTCAGGATACGGTTGCGCGTCTGCATGAAATGATTGCCAGTATTGAAAGCGGACAATTGCCCGACGCCGCATACGACCTGATAGCAACCCTGGGCGAACTGGAAGATGAATCCGCGCCCCCCGTGCCGGATGATGCCCTGGATCAGGTTGTTGAAACGGTAGTGGACGGCTTGCCGGTCGACTTGCATACGGATGCATCGACCGAGGAGGCTGTTTCTGAAACGGCTGCAATACATGATGTATCTGCAGGTATTCAGATGGGCGCGGCATCGGGTGCATTGGATGTCAGCTCACTGGTGCCCGATGTCCGGCATTCTGCAACTGCTCCGGTTTTTGAACGGCGCGAAGTGGCCGATGAAATCGATCAACAGTTGCTGCCGATTTTCCTTGAGGAAGCCGAAACACTGATTCCCGACACCAGTGCGCAATTGCGCGCATGGATGGCGGCACCGGGAGACACAACTGCACGCAACGCACTGCAGCGCAATTTGCACACCATCAAGGGTAGCGCACGCATGGTCGGCGCGATGCGGCTGGGCGAGTTGACGCACGTGATGGAATCGCGGGTGATCGCCGTGATTGAAGGCCATCTGAATGCAAGCGCTGAAGTGTTCGGTACGCTGGAAGCACAGATCGACCGCGTGGCCGATGTGGTCGAGCGCATGAAACAGGGTGATTTTTCACCGGTTGGCAATGATGCCGACAAACCGCTGGAAGCGCCAATTGAGCCGGTGTTGCCGCAAGGGGAAAACACGCCTGTGGCAACAGCCGATCCGCTCACGGCCACGCAAGCCGTCACGCGTGAAAGCAATGCGCTGACTCTGAGAGTGAGAGCTGACTGGGTTGACCGTATGGTGAACCAGGCGGGCGAGGTTGCGATTGCGCGTTCGCGGATTGAAAGCGAAGTGTTTGCCTTCAAACGCCACGTCAACGAACTGACTGAAGCGCTGGTTCGCCTGCGCGGCCACATTCGCGAAGTCGAGATTCAGGCCGAGTCGCAAATGCAGGCGACGTTCCAGGCGCAGGGTGCCACTGAAGAATTTGATCCGCTGGAATTTGACCGGTTCACCCGGTTCCAGGAGGTCACCCGTTTCCTGGCCGAAAGCGTGAACGATATTTCCACTGTGCAGCATATTCTGCTGGCCCGCCTGGGCGAGGCGGATGCTGCGCTGATCCAGCAGACGCGCCTGAATCGTGAACTGCAGCAGGATTTGCTGCGGGTGCGCATGGTGCCCCTGTATTCGGTGGCCGAGCGCCTGTATCGTACCGTGCGCCAGACGGCGCGCGATGTGGGCAAGCGGGCTCAACTGGACATTCAGGGTGGCGATCTGGAAATCGACCGTTCGGTGCTGGAAAAAGTGACCGCGCCGCTGGAGCACTTGTTGCGTAACGCGCTGGCCCATGGCGTGGAATCACCCGAGGAGCGTCGCGCGGCAGGCAAGGCCGAGTTTGGCGAAATCATCCTGTCCGCTCGCCAGTCCGGTAACGAAATGATGCTGACCGTGAAGGACGACGGCGCAGGTCTGAACTACGCGCGCATTCGCGAAAAAGCCGAAGCCAACGGCCTGCTGTTGCCCGGTGTCGAGCCGACGGAAACCCTGCTGTCGCAGATGATTTTTGCCGCGGGCTTCTCCACGGCGGAAGAAGTCAGCCAGGTCGCGGGGCGCGGCGTTGGCATGGACGTGGTGAAAAGCGAAATTTCTGCACTGGGCGGACGCATCGATATCGTCTCCACGCCGGGTGCGGGCACCAGCTTCAATATCTATCTGCCCCTGACGCTGGCCATGACCCAGGCGGTCATGATTCAGGCGGCCAAGCACGATTACGCCCTGCCCGCGCCATTGGTGCGCCAGGTGCTGGAATTGAAGCCGGCTGAACTGGAACAGGCCATGTCTGCGGGCGAGATCGCATGGCGGGGCACGCGCTATCCTTTCTCATACTTGCCGCATCTGCTGGGCGATACCGAGGCAGTGCATGAAGTGCAGCGTTACAACCCGATTGTGCTGCTGCAAAGCGGCACCAGCCTGGCAGCCGTGCTGGTGGATTTCATCGAAGGCACACGCGAAATCGTGGTCAAGAATATCGGTCCACAGATGGCGCGTATCACCGGCGTGGCCGGTGCCACTGTACGCGGTGATGGCCGGGTGATTCTGATCCTGAATCCGGTGCCGCTGGCACTGCGTTGGGCCAGCATGCCGCGCACCGCCGCCGAGCGCAAAGCACCGGCCGAGGCAGTCGAGGTCAGCACGGCGCTGCAGGCACCGATGGTGCTGGTGGTGGATGACTCGCTGACCGTGCGCAAGATCACCACGCGTCTGCTGACCCGTGAAGGTTTCCGTGTCGACAGCGCAAAGGATGGCGTCGACGCGCTGGAGAAAATGCACGATCTGATCCCGGACGTGGTGCTGCTCGACGTTGAAATGCCGCGCATGGATGGCTTCGAACTGGCTCGCGTCATGCGCAGTGACGAGCGCCTGAAGTCGGTGCCGATCATCATGATCACCTCGCGCACGGCGGACAAGCACCGCAACCGTGCGCTGGAACTCGGCGTCAACGTCTATCTGGGCAAGCCGTATCAGGAACAGTTGCTGCTGGACAATATTGCAGAGCAGTTGAACCGGGAAACGACCGTGCCTGCGTAAGGCCGGGCTTGAGGGAGAAACGGGCGTTCGTCGCCCGTTTTTTTCGTCTAGCGTTTGAGTGTGACGAGATCGCCGCCTGCCAGCGCATTGAGTACTGCATCCCCTTGCAGCGGGTCTCGGCGGAAGAGGCTGGTGAGGTGTCGTGCCGTATCCAGCCAGTGGGATTGCGCGGCTGTCACGGTCTGGAGCAATGCGGCCGTGTTATGGTCAACCAGCCAGTGTTCATAGGCCAGAGGCAGGGCGGGGAAGAGTGCGCGCCGCAACCCGGACAGATTGGCCAGATAAAAATGCAGTGAACCCGTTGCCTCACGTTCGAGCAGGGTGGGCAGTGTGACCAGGCAGTCGGCCAGATGGTCGCGCACGGCGCGTGCCAGGAGTTCTGCATGCCTGGATCTGAGCCGGCCGAGCAGGCTGTTCCATTCTTCGCCCAACAGCGCTTCCGCGCGTGATTCACCGATCTCATGCAGGATCATGGCCTCGCTCTCGGCTTCAGCCATGCGATCCAGCCCGCGTTCGACGTCGTGCTCAAAGTCGTAATGGGCAAATGCCCGGCCGAGTGCCGACTCTTTTTCCTTCCACTGCCATTCCTCGTATTTGTTCCACAGCAGGCGCCGCACCGCGTCCATGCGTAGAAAAATGGCCCCGCCCCGCATGGCGGCAGGGGGCGCGATCAGGTCGCGCGCATATTCGCAGCCAGCCACCAGAACCTGCACGCCTTCACGCATCTCGGCGCGCTTCAGTTCAGCCAGGACAAAGTGCGGTTTGCGAAAATGGCCGAGGCCGCTGCTGTAGACCAGGCCCAGTGGAATCAGTGCGCGATTGATGTCGTCGGCCTCGAATGGATCAATCCCGGGTTCACTCAGCGGCAGTGGCGAAAACTCTTCTTCCTCCAGCGTGTTCCACAAGCTCTCGCGTGCGTTCAGCCAGTCGCCGAGCTCATCCTTGGGCAAACGCGCGCCGTAGGGGATTTCCATTTCCCAGCGGTAGTACTCGCGCATTTCCAGCAAAAAGGTGCACATCGTCATGTCGCGCGCGTGGCGTGCGTCGGCAATGGTGCAGTTCTTTTGCACCGTATCGATGAGGGCGGAGAGGTTTTCGACCATGACAACTCCAGTCAACAGCTTCAACCTGAAGTGTACAAATAAAAACAGCCCGTACAACCGGGCTGTTTTCAGGGGTATTGCAATGGTCTTGTTGCTGCCTAGTGGCGCCGGGTCGCGCCAAAGTAGTTGAGATCGGCGCGTGAGCGGCGACTGAGGTCAAATCGTGCCGCTTCGGTTCCACTGAACTGGCCGGCGAGCTGGCCATAAGCCTCGGTTGCCCAGGCCTTGTCGTTCAGCGCATCGGCGATGCCCTCGGCCCAGCGCAGTTTGTCGGCAGGCTTGCTCAGATGGGTGCCGCATTCGGCATACCACTTCTTCAGGATATCGGCGGGCAGGGCAAACCCTTTCAGACGGTCGATAAACTGGATGCAGGCGTCGCCACTGGTGCAGGTCGCCGCGGCGGCGGAAAAGAGTTCATCCGCCTTGGCGGCGTTGCCCATGCCCGCGTACAAATGACCAATGTGCGTCAGCGCAAAGTGGTCCTTGGCCTGGGCACGGGCCAATTCCAGCAGGCGTCCGGCTTCTGCCGTATCGTGGGTTGCGGCAAAGCTTGCTTCGGCCAGCTTGGCCATGTCGTATACGGTGGTATTGGCGTCTGCCGCGAGGGCTGCTTCGCGCGCAGCAAGGTAGGCGCGTGCCTTGGCGGTGCCCAGCTCGCGGTTTTTCATCTGCGCGGCCGTGGTGACCAGATTCTTGAATGTGATGAAATCGGCTGCATTCTCCGATGCGCGATCCAGCAGGCGATTGAGCCAGTCGGTGTCATCCAGATTCTTGTCCACTGCCTGCAGGATCGGCTTGTAGCGTGAGAACTGGTAACCCGTTCCATCGAGCAGTTCTTCGGCTGACTGGATCAGCTTGGCTGCGTAGAACGGGTCTTCCAGTTCCAGTCGCACACGTTCGGCCAGCGTGAGGAAATGCTTGACGCTGCTGGCCTCGCTTTCCAGTTTCTGGAATTCCAGATAGCGCGTGTGGTTGGCCTGGCGCTTTTCCAGCTTGGCCTTGACGCGGGTCAGGCGCTCGGCGTCGTCGGCCAGATGCGCCTCTACCGCAGCAACCAGCTTCTGCATTTCGTCCAGTCCGGCCACGGCTTCCTCGGCCTTGTCCAGCAGCGCGGCTGCGCCAGGCTTGTCGCCCACGCTGGCCAGGCCTTCAGCCAGTTCGATGTGCTCACCGGTGGCGGTGGCGAGTTCGCCGGCTTTTTTCAGCGCGGCCTGCATGAATGCCGTATCACCCGCCTGCTTGGCGGATTCGATCAGGGTCTTGGCAGCAGTGAAATCGGAGGCGCCATTCAGCGCGCGCTCATACAGGGCCTTGGCGCGTGCCGGATCCCCCAGCGTTTTGGTGACTTCGCTGGCGAGCGACAGCAGATCAGGTACGGTGGAAAGTTTCTCGGCTGCCTTGTTGAAGATTTCGGCTGCGTAATCCTTGTCCAGCAGATGATCGGCTGAAGCGGCAGCCAGCTTGCTGTATTCCACCGCGCGCGAAATTTTGGATTCGGCCTTTTCCAGGATTTTCTTGGCGAATGCGCTGTCGGCAATCACGCTCATCACATTCTTTGCCAGGTCGATCAGCGGGTCGAGGTTGCCGGTTTCCTTCAGCGCTTTTTCATACGCACCGATGGCTGCATCCTTGTCACCCAGCACCTTGAACTTGGCTTCGGCCAGGGCAACCTGCTCCTCGCCGCTCATGCAGTAATCTTCCGCAGTTTGCAGCAGTTCCTCGGCCCGGCCCTGTTCGCCCAGCGCCTTGTAAACGATGGCACAGGCCGCCAGATCCTTGGTGAACTGGCAATCATCTGCCACGCGGTCCATCAGTTCCTTGGCGTAGGCCGCATCAGCGGGCTCCTGCAGGGCTTCCAGTGCGAGTGCTGCGTATTCAGCGCCGCCGTTGCATTGGGCTTCTTTGGGGGTGAGGGTGTCGCGGGTGGCCATGGCTTTGTCTCCGTGAAAATTTAGCGGCTAATTTTCCGCCCAAGGGGGGTGGTCAGCCAATAAGTAATGTCGATAGCGGTATTAGTGCATTGAAACGCTGGCATTTGCAGTCGTTGGGGAGGCCTTTTCAAGGAAAGGTCAGGCTAGAGCTTAATCCTGAATGCCGGGGAACAGGCATATCCCGCTATTTGTCCCGGAGCCGATGACCGCCAGCGCCGGCTTCCATCTGTTCCGGGCAGTCCCTCGATCAATGCTTGTCCGGATGCGGCATCAGCTTGTCAATGTAGGCGATCGACACGGCTGACACGATGAAGGCCATATGGATGATGGTTTGCCACATCAGCACCTTGTCGGTCAGGTTGGGGGCGTTGATGAAGGTCTTGAGCAGGTGGATCGACGAGATGCCGATGATGGCGGTGGCGAGCTTGACCTTCAGGACATTGGCGTTGACGTGCGACAGCCACTCCGGCTCGTCGGGGTGGCCTTCGAGATTGAGGCGCGAAACAAAGGTTTCGTAGCCGCCGACGATGACCATGATGAGCAGGTTGGAAATCATCACCACGTCGATCAGCCCCAGCACGATCAGCATGATCGCTTCCTCGGACAGGGTGAAGGTACCGACGACCAGGTGTTCCAGTTCGACCATGAAATGCACGACGTAGACCAGCTGTGCGCCGATCAGGCCGAGGTAGAGCGGCACCTGCAGCCAGCGGCTGCCGAACAGGATGGTGGACAGGAGCTTGTTGCGGGTCGCGACGGGTTGGATGATTTCGGGGTCCATGGGTTCAGTGGGTTACAAGGTTCCGGAAAATAGCGCGTGCATTCACAACGCGCTACAAGACATAGCGCGCGAGATCTTCGCGCGCGGCGAGGGCGGCCAGTCGGGTGGTAACGGCTTCGGCATCGACCACGTGTTCGCCGGTGACGCTGCCGGCGTCGAAGGAAATGTCTTCCAGCAGCTTTTCCATCACCGTATGCAGGCGCCGCGCACCGATGTTTTCGGTGCGCTCGTTGACCTCGAAAGCGATTTCGGCAATGCGGCGGATGCCGTTGTCGGTGAACTTGAGCGCGACGCCTTCGGTTTCCAGAAGGGCTTCGTACTGGCGCGTCAGGCAGGCATCGGTCGAGGTCAGGATCTGCTCGAAATCGTCCACCGAGAGCGCCTGCAGTTCGACCCGGATCGGCAGGCGCCCCTGCAGTTCCGGGATCAGGTCGGACGGCTTGGACAGGTGGAATGCCCCGCTGGCGATGAACAGGATGTGATCGGTTTTCACCATGCCGTGCTTGGTCGAGACGGTGGTGCCCTCGATCAGCGGCAGCAGATCGCGCTGCACGCCCTGGCGCGATACGTCGCTGCCGTGGGCATCGCTGCGGGTGGCAATCTTGTCGATTTCGTCGAGAAAGACGATGCCGTTCTGTTCGACCGCTTCGAGGGCCTGCTGCTTGGTATCCTCTTCATTGATCAACCGCCCGGCCTCTTCCTCGGTCAGGAGCCTGAAGGCTTCGCGCACCTTCAGCTTGCGGGTCTGTTTGCGGCTTTGCCCCAGGTTCTGGAACATGCCCTGCAGCTGCTGTGACAGGTCTTCCATCCCCGGCGGGGTGAAGATTTCCATGCTCGGGCTGACCGCGGCGAGTTCAATCTCGATTTCCTTGTCGTCGAGTTCACCTTCGCGCAGCATCTTGCGGAAGCGCTGGCGTGCCGCCCCCTCCTCGCGCGGCGCGGCGGCTTCGCCGAAACCGACGCAGCGCGGCGGCGGCAGCAGGGCGTCGAGAATGCGTTCCTCGGCGGCTTCCTCGGCACGAAACTGCACCTTGGCCGTGGCCTGCTCACGCACCTGCTTGATCGCCGTTTCCATCAGATCGCGGATGATGGTGTCGACGTCGCGTCCGACGTAGCCGACCTCGGTGAACTTGGTCGCCTCGATCTTGATGAAGGGCGCATTGGCCAGCCGCGCCAGGCGACGGGCGATTTCGGTCTTGCCAACGCCGGTGG
>JANJUT010000125.1 GCA_024710445.1 Thiobacillus sp. | reverse complement strand
ACATCCACGCGCTGGTCGAAGGCCGCAAGCTCATCATCGGTGGCGTCGACATTCCCTATGAGCGCGGCCTGGCTGGCCATTCCGACGCCGACGTGCTGCTTCACGCGATCTGCGACGCACTGCTGGGGGCCGCCGGGCTGGGTGATATAGGCCGCCATTTCCCCGACACCGACACAGCCTACGCCGGTATCGACAGCCGCATCCTGCTGCGCCGCGTTGCCGAACAGTTGAAAGAGCGGGGCTGGCAGGTCGGCAACGTCGACGCCACCATCATCGCCCAGGCGCCGAAAATGGCGCCGCACATCGCACGCATGACCGCGCATATCGCCGACGACCTCGGCATCGCCTTCGACCGCGTCAACGTCAAGGCCACCACCACTGAAAAACTCGGCTTCACCGGACGCGGCGAAGGCATCGCCGCCGAAGCGGTGTGCCTGATCGTGCGTGGCTGAACCCACTCCAGGCGAACCCGACAGCCTGCGGCTTTTTTTCGCCCTGTGGCCCGACGAGTCCACCCGCACCGCGCTCAACCACACCGGTAAATGGCTGCACAAACACTGGGGCGGCCGTCGCATGCGCGCCGACACCCTGCATCTGACCCTGGCTTTTCTGGGGCGCACGCCTGTTGCGCAACTCGATGCGCTGCTTGCCAGCGTGGATACGGTTCAGGCAAAGCCATTCGAACTCACTCTCGATCAGCCCGGCTACTGGAAACACAACCGGATCGGCTGGCTGGGTCCCAGCCAGCCGCCGCCTCAACTTGGCGAACTGGTCAATACGCTGAATAACGCGATTCAATTATCCGGCGTCGCCTTCGATGCCCGCCCGCATGTGCCGCATGTCACGTTGTTGCGCAACACGGTAGGAGGGGAGGTGCCTGCATGTACGCCGGTGCAATGGCCAGTGCACGATTTCGTGCTGGTGTCTTCACGCATCGAAACGGATGGTGCGTATTACGATGTGATTCGGCATTGGCTTTTGGCGTAACTCACGATAAAAAAGCCGATTCGACTCGACACGCGTGCGCCGTTTCGGTTATGATCCGCCCCGCATTAGGCGCGTAGCTCAGCTGGTTAGAGCACCACCTTGACATGGTGGGGGTCGTTGGTTCGAGTCCAATCGCGCCTACCAATTTAATTGGTCGGCACATGCCGGCCTGACTGGGGTTGAGTCCCTCTGGAGGTTGCGAAATGTCACCGCGAACTAGCCTGGCTTTCACTGGATAAACCCGGCGCACAGTAGTTCGCAGATGTTCTGCAATCTTTATAAGCAATACCTAAAAGCGCGGCCGGTCCGCGCTTTTTTCATGTCTGGAGTTTGGAAATGGTCAATGTCACGCTTCCCGATGGTTCGGTCCGGCAGTTCGATGCGCCGGTCACGGTCGCCCAGGTTGCATCCAGCATCGGTGCCGGTTTGGCCAAGGCGGCGCTCGCCGGGCGGGTGAACGGCAAGCTGGTCGATACCAGCCATGTCATCGATGCCGATGCCCAGTTGTCCATTGTTACCGACAAGGATGCTGACGGCCTCGACCTGATTCGCCACTCCACTGCGCATTTGCTGGCCTACGCGGTGAAGTCGCTGTTCCCGGATGCGCAGGTGACGATCGGTCCGGTGATCGAGGACGGCTTTTACTACGATTTTGCCTACAAGCGCCCGTTCACCCCGGAAGACCTGGTGGCGATCGAGAAGAAAATGGCCGAGCTGGCTAAAAAAGATGTTCCGGTGACGCGCAGTGTGATGCCGCGCGACAAGGCGGTGACCTTCTTCAAGGACATGGGCGAGGCCTACAAGGCCGAGATCATCGCCTCGATCCCGAGTAACGAAGACATTTCGCTGTACCGCGAGGGCGATTTCATCGACCTGTGCCGTGGTCCGCACGTGCCGTCGACCGGCAAGCTCAAGCATTTCAAGCTGATGAAACTGGCCGGCGCCTACTGGCGCGGCGACTCGAAGAACGAGATGCTGCAGCGTGTGTACGGTACGGCCTGGGCGAAGAAGGAAGATCTCGAGGCCTACCTGCACCGGCTGGAAGAAGCCGAGAAGCGTGACCATCGTCGCCTGTCCAAGCAACTCGACCTCTTGCACATGCAGGAAGAAGCACCGGGCATGGTGTTCTGGCACCCCAAGGGCTGGATTGTGTGGCAGCAGATCGAGCAGTATATGCGGCAGAAGTTTGTCGAGTATGGCTACCAGGAGGTGCGCACCCCGGCAGTGATGGATCGCGCCATGTGGGAAAAGTCCGGCCACTGGGAGAACTACCACGAGAACATGTTCACCACATCGTCGGAAAATCGTGACTACGCGGTGAAGCCGATGAACTGCCCGGGCCACGTGCAGATATTCAACAGCGGTCTGCATTCCTATCGTGACCTGCCACTGCGTCTGGCCGAGTTCGGCTCGTGCCATCGCAACGAGCCGTCGGGCGCGCTGCACGGCATTATGCGGGTGCGCGGCTTTACCCAGGATGACGCCCACATTTTCTGCACCGAAGACCAGATTGAGCAGGAAGTCGCCGATTTCATCGTGATGCTGGAAAAGTGTTACGCCGATTTCGGTTTTACCGATGTGCTGGTCAAACTGTCGACGCGACCCGAGAAGCGTGTTGGTTCGGATGAAAGCTGGGACAAGGCCGAAGCGGCTTTGGCGGCGGCGTTGGCCCGCAACAAGCTGGCCTACGACCTGCAGCCGGGCGAGGGCGCGTTTTACGGCCCCAAGGTCGAGTTCACGCTGAAGGACTCGATTGGGCGGTTGTGGCAATGCGGCACGATCCAGCTCGACTTCAACCTGCCGGTGCGCCTGGATGCCGAGTTTGTTGACGAGGACAACAGCCGCAAACACCCGGTGATGCTGCATCGGGCGATTTTGGGATCAATGGAGCGCTTCATCGGCATTCTGATCGAGCACCATGCCGGCAATTTCCCGATGTGGCTGGCGCCGGTGCAGGTGATGGTGATGAATATCAGCGAGCGCCAGACCGAGTATGCCGAAAAAATCACACAGGCACTGCGCCAGGCGGGCATCCGGGCACTATCAGACTTGAGTAATAACAAGATTACCTATAAAATCCGCGAACATAGCTTGCAGAAGCTGCCTTATCAGGTGGTTGTCGGCGACAAGGAAGTGGAGACCGAAGTGGTCGCCGTCCGGGCGCGCGGTAATCAGGATCTGGGGCAGATGA
>JANJUT010000102.1 GCA_024710445.1 Thiobacillus sp. | reverse complement strand
CGGGCACCGTCAGGCCGGCGTGTTCGGCCTTGATCGCGGCAATACGCGCGGAGTTGATGCGGCTCATCTGGCCGGCGCCGACGCCGACCGTCATGCGATCCCTGGCGTAGACGATCGCATTGGATTTGACGAACTTGGCGACGCGCCATGCAAACTGCAGATCATCCATTTCCTGTGCGGTGGGCGCGCGCTCGGTCACGGTCTTGAGCTCGCCGTGCAGCAGCACGTCGGCGTCCTGAACCAGCAGGCCGCCGGCCACACGCTTCATGTCCATCTGGGCGATCGCGCCCGACCAGGCGCCGCATTCGAGCAGGCGCACGTTTTTCTTGGCGGCCACGGCAGCCACGGCCTCGGGGCTGACTTCGGGCGCAATGATCACTTCGACGAACTGGCGTTCGACGATGGCGGTAGCGGTCGCGCCGTCGAGCCGGCCGTTGAAGGCGATGATGCCGCCGAAGGCCGATTCCGGATCGGTCTGGTAGGCGCGGTTGTAGGCTTCCAGCAGATTCGCCCCGTAGGCCACGCCGCAGGGGTTGGCGTGCTTGACGATGACGCAGGCGGGCGCGGTGTCGAACAGCTTGACGCATTCCAGCGCCGCGTCGGTGTCGGCGATGTTGTTGTAGGACAGTTCCTTGCCTTGCAGCTGGCGCGCGGTGGCGATGGTGCCGGCCGGGGCGTTGGCTTCAACGTAAAAAGCGCCGGCCTGATGCGGATTTTCACCGTAGCGGCAGGTTTGCGCGCGGGCAAATTGCAGGGTGAGCTGCTCGCCGAAGGCTTCACGTTCGCCGGCGTCGTTCAGCGCGGTGAGGTAGTTGCTGATGTGGCCGTCATACTGCGCCGTGTGGGTGAAGGCTTTCTTTGCCAGATTGAAGCGTGTGGCGTCGGTGAGTGCGTTACCGTTGGCCTGCATTTCCGTCACCAGCGCCGGGTAATCGGCCGGGTCGGTGACGATGGCGACATGGCGGTAGTTCTTGGCCGACGAGCGCACCATGGCCGGGCCGCCGATGTCGATGTTCTCGATCGCGTCATCCAGCGTGTGCGGCTTGGAAACGGTGGCGACAAACGGATACAGGTTGACGCATACCAGATCGATATAGGGCATGCCATGCTCGGTCATGGTGGCGACGTGCTCGGGCAGGTCGCGCCGCGCCAGAATGCCGCCGTGAACTTTGGGGTGCAAGGTTTTGACACGGCCGTCGAGCATCTCGGGAAAGCCGGTGTATTCGCTGACGTCGATGACCGTCAGACCGGCATCACGCAGCGCCTTGGCGGTGCCGCCCGTGGAAAGAAGCTCGACGCCTGCGGTGGCAAGCGCCCGGGCAAAATCGACAAGGCCGGTTTTATCCGACACGGAAAGCAGGGCACGCTGGATTTTCATGGGGTGTTCGTCAGGAAGGAATTAGTCGGTAAGGCCGTGTTCGCGCATTTTCTTGCGCAGGGTGTTGCGGTTGATGCCGAGCATGTCGGCTGCACGCGTCTGGTTGCCTTCGGCGCGGTCGAGAATATAGGACAGCAAGGGTTTTTCAACGGCACTCACCACCATGCTGTAGATCTCGTTCGGGGTTTCCCCGTCGAGATCCTTGAAATAGCGATTGAGCGACCGCCGCATACAGGCGGCAATCTCGTTTTCTTCCTTCATTGATTTCCCCTTAATGCCGCTCGTTATGCCGCGAGCCGTGTGGCGGGTGGCAAGTTCAGCTTGTTATTCGTTTCGTAGCACAGGCGGCTATCGGCACGCGCTGCCTGGGCAAAGTACTCGTTTACAACTGAAAGTTGTTCCGCCACCGAATCGAGACGATTCATAGTGTGGCGGAATGCGCTGCTGCCGACCAGACCCCGGGTGTACCAGGAGATATGCTTGCGTGCCACCCGCACCCCTGTAATGTCGCCATAGAACGCGTACAGGTCGTGGATGTGTTCGAGCAGCACGGCGTGGATTTCGGCCACTTCGGGTTGCGGCAGGTGTTCGCCGGTCGTCAGGAAATGATCGATTTCACGGAAAATCCATGGACGGCCTTGCGCCGCGCGGCCGATCATCACGGCATCGGCGCCGGTGTAATTCAGTACAAATTGGGCTTTTTCCGGCGTGGTGATGTCGCCATTGGCGATGACGGGAATGTGCGCCTCCGCTTTCACTGCGCGGATGGTGTCGTATTCCGCATCGCCGGTATAGGCGCAGGCACGGGTGCGGCCGTGCATGGCCAGCGCCTGCACCCCGGCATTTTCGGCAATCTTGAGTATGTTCAGCGCATTGCGGTGCTCGCGGTCCCAGCCGGTGCGGATCTTCAGCGTCACAGGCACTTCCGGCACCGCCTTCACCACCGCGTCGAGAATGCGGCTGACCAGTACTTCGTCCTGCAGCAGCGCCGAGCCGGCCATGACGTTGCAGACTTTCTTGGCTGGGCAACCCATGTTGATGTCGATGATCTGGGCGCCGCGGTCGACGTTGTGGCGCGCGGCTTCGGCCATCATCGCGGGGTCGGCACCGGCGATCTGCACGCTGATCGGGTTGACCTCGCCTTCGTGGTTGGCGCGGCGTGCGGTCTTGGCTGAGCCGTACAGCAGCGAGTTTGACGTCACCATCTCGGACACGGCCATGCCCGCGCCCAGCTTTTTGCAAAGCTGACGGAAAGGCCGGTCCGTCACCCCGGCCATGGGAGCGACGATGAGGCGGTTTCTGAGAGTGTGGGTGCCGATACGCATAAGGAGACGCATTTTACCCGCGTCGCGAGCCTCGACCAAGTCGGTCAGACTTTACATTTCTTTATTCGAGCAAGCCTCTCTGGCATTTACTATAAATGACGCTGTACTTCATAAACGGACGAGGGAGAAGACATGAGTTTTGCAACTGAATTCAAGGAATTTGCGGTCAAGGGCAATGCCATGGACCTGGCGGTCGGGGTCATCATTGGCGCGGCCTTTGGCAAGATCGTGGACTCCATCGTCAAGGATCTGATCATGCCGGTCGTGGGCGCGGTCTTTGGCGGCTTCGATTTTTCCAATTTATACATTGCGCTGGACACGGTTCCGGAGGGGGTTGCGGAGACGCTGGATGCCGTGAGAGAAGCGGGCGTACCGGTGCTGGCCTACGGCAACTTCGTGACCATCCTGATCAACTTCATCATTCTGGCCTTCATCGTCTTCATGCTGGTCAGGCAGATCAACCGGCTGAAAAAGGAAACGCCACCGGCACCGGCTGAGCCCGCACCGACTCCGGAAGACGTGGTGTTGTTGCGCGAGATTCGGGATAGCCTGAAAAAATAATCAGGCAAGCCAAACAAAACGGGCGCTGCGGCGCCCGTTTTGTTTGGGGCTCACGATGGGCTTAGTGGGCCGCTTCCCAGTTGCTTCCCACGCCCACGCCCACCCGTAATGGCACTTTGAGTTCGGCGACGTTGCACATCAGTCCGGGCAGCTCGGCGCGCACGCGGTCGAGTTCGGCTTCGGGCACTTCGAGGATCAGCTCGTCGTGCACCTGCAACAACAGGCGGCTCCCCAGTTTTTCCCGGTCGAGCCAGCCCTGCACCGCGATCATCGCCAGCTTGATCAGGTCGGCCGCGGTGCCCTGCATCGGTGCGTTGATCGCGGCGCGCTCGGCACCCTGGCGGCGCTGCGGATTCCTGGCGTTGATTTCCGGCAGAGTCAGCCGGCGGCCGAACACGGTCTCGACATAGCCTTGCTTGCGCGCGGTTTCGCGGGTGCGCTGCATGTAGTCGGCCACACCGGGGTAGCGCGCAAAATAGCGGTCGATGTAGGCCTGCGCTGCGGCGCGATCGAGATTGAGCTGGCCCGCCAGGCCGAAGGCTGACATGCCATAGATCAGGCCGAAGTTGATGACCTTGGCCATGCGTCGCTGGTCGCTGATCACATCTTCCAGCGGCACGCCAAACACTTCGGCGGCGGTGGCGGTGTGGATGTCGAGATCGTTGGCAAACGCGTTGAGCAGGCCGGCATCGTCGGACAGGTGCGCCATGATGCGCAGCTCGATCTGCGAATAGTCGGCCGACACCAGCACGTGGCCCGACGGGGCGATGAAGGCTTCACGGATGCGGCGGCCTTCGGCGGTGCGCGCCGGAATGTTCTGCAGGTTGGGATCGGAACTCGCCAGCCGCCCGGTGACGGCCGTGGCCTGCGAATAGCTGGTGTGCACCCGCCCGGTTTTCGGGTGGACCATCTGCGGCAGCTTGTCGGTGTAGGTCGACTTCAGCTTGGCCATGCCGCGATAGTCGAGGATCGCCCGCGCGATGGGGTGATCGAGTGCCAGCTGCTCCAGCGTGTCCTCATCGGTGGACGGCGCGCCGCCGGGGGTTTTCTTGATGACCGGCAGGCCTTTTTGCGTGAACAGAATGTCGCCGATCTGCTTGGGCGAACTCATGTTGAACGGCTGGCCGGCTTCCTGGTAGGCGCGCTGTTCCAGTTCCAGCATCTTCTTGCCGAGTTCGCCACTTTGTATCGCGAGCAGATTGCGGTCGAGCAGCACGCCATTGCGTTCCATGCGGAACAGGATGGCCGCGACCGGCAGCTCGATCTGGCGATACACATATTCGAGCTTGTCCGACGCCGCGATTTGCGGCGCCAGCGCATCGCGCACCCGCAGCGTGACATCGGCATCCTCCGCCGCGTATTCGCTGGCGCGCTCGATCGCCACCTGCTCGAAGCTAATGCGTGATGCGCCCTTGCCCGTGACATCGTCGTAGCTGATCGTCGCCAGCCCGACATGGCGCGTGGTCAGGCTGCCGAGTTCGTGCGACTGGTGCGCTTCGAGCACGTAGGACTGCAGCAGGGTGTCGTCGAGTACGCCACTGTGTGCATTGCCGCCGAGCGTGATGCCGTAGTTGGCAAAAATGTGGCGGTCGTACTTGAGGTGCTGGCCGATGATCTTGGGCGTCGGGTTTTCCAGCAGTGGCTTGAGTTTGGCCAGCGTCGCGTCGCGATCAAGCTGTTCGGGCGCGCCGGCATAGTGATGCGCCAATGGCAAGTAAGCCGCCACCCCGGCTGCGGTCGCAAACGAGATGCCGACCAGTTCGGCCTGCATCGCGTTGAGGCCGGTGGTTTCGGTGTCGAGCGCAAACGCGGGCGCTGCGTTCAGCCTGGCGATCCAGACGTCGAGTTGGGCCTCGGTCAGGATCGTTTCGTAGTGCGCGCGATGGTCGCCGCTGTTGTCCTGTTCGGGGACAGTAGGCGCTTCGGTGGCGGCCGCGTCGAGTTCGCGCAGCCAGGTGCGGAAGGCGTAGCGCTCGAACAGCGGACGCAACGTGTCCAGGTCGCGCGGTTGCAGGGTCAGGCTGTCCAGCTTGAAGGGCAGGTCCACGTCGGTTTTGATCGTGATCAGGGTGCGCGCCTGTGGCAGCCAGTCCAGCGCCGCGCGTAGGTTGTCGCCGACCACGCCCTTGACCGCATCGGCATGCGCCAGCAGATTGTCGAGCGAGTCGTATTCGGTCAGCCATTTCACGGCGGTTTTGGGGCCGCACTTGGCTACGCCGGGCACGTTGTCCACGGTATCGCCGATCAGGGTCAGGTAATCGATGATGCGATTGGGCGGCACGCCAAATTTGGCGGCCACCCCGGCTTCGTCGAGCGTTTCGTCGCTCATGGTGTTGACCAGGGTGACATGGTCGTTGACCAGTTGCGCCATATCCTTGTCGCCGGTGGAGACGATGCTGCGGATGTTCTGTTTTGCCGCTTCCACCACCAGGGTGCCGATCACGTCATCGGCCTCGACGCCGTCAATCACAATCAGCGGCCAGCCCTCGGCACGAATGGCTTCATGCAGCGGCTCGATCTGGCTGCGCAGGTCCTCCGGCATCGGCGGGCGGTGCGCCTTGTACTCGGGATAGAGGTCGTCGCGGAATGTTTTGCCCTTCGCGTCGAACACGCAGGCGATATAATCGGCCGCGTGGTCACGGCGCAGCTTGTGCAGCATCGACAACACGCCCTTGATCGCGTTGGTCGGCTCGCCCGCCGGGTTACGCAGGTCGGGCAGCGCATGAAATGCACGATAAAGATAGGATGACCCGTCTACCAACAACAGGGTTTTCCTGGACGGGCTTACACTGGACTGATTCAAACTGGGCTGGTTCAAGCTGGAAGCACTCACGAGGCGTAAAAATGCACTTGGATAAATTACCGATTAATGCCGACCCGGAGCGTACCGCCGAGATCAATTATTCGGCGCGCGAGTCGTGGCGGATGCTGGGGATTATGGCAGAGTTCGTCGAGGCGACCGAGCGGCTGGCGTCCATCCGGCCGGCCGTGTCGATCTTCGGCAGCGCACGCACGCCTGCCGACCACGCCTATTACATGCTGACCGAGGAGATCGCGCGCAAGCTGTCCGATGCGGGCTTTTCGGTGATTTCCGGCGGCGGCCCCGGCATCATGGAAGCCGCCAACAAGGGCGCGTATTTCGGCAAGTCTCCCAGCGTGGGTTTGAACATCCAGCTGCCGCACGAGCAAAGCGGCAATGCCTATCAGGACATCAGCCAGACTTTCCAGCACTTTTTTGCACGCAAGGTCATGTTCGTCAAGTTCGCGGCGGCCTATGTCGTCATGCCGGGCGGGTTTGGCACGATGGATGAATTGTTCGAGGCACTGACCCTGGTACAGACCGGGAAAATTGCACATATTCCGATCATCCTGGTCGGCTCCAGGTTCTGGGCTGGCCTGGCAGACTGGGTGAAAACCACACTGACAGGCGAAGGCATGATCTCGCCCGAGGATATTAACCTGATACAGATCATCGATACGCCCCAGGAAGTGGTCGATGCAATTTTCAGCCATTATGAAAAACGCGGGTTCATGCCTTCCATCGCCGAACGCGAAATCCAGCTCAGCCTGTAACCCCTGTCTTGAGGAACTTGTGATGCGTTATCTGATTTTGTTGTCGAGTTTGATGCTGAGTGGCGTGGCGGTTGCGGCCGCGCCCACCGATCGTCCGCCAGGACTCAAGCCGGTTCCCGATGGCGCGCCGAGCGCCAGCGATGCGCCACCCGTGACGATCACACCGAGCACCCAGGGGCGGGTGGTTGAATACCGCTCGCACGGCAAGCTCTACATGCTGAAAGTCATTCCCAAGGTAGGCAAGCCATATTACCTGATCGATCAAAAGGGCGACGGCCAGTTTGCGCGGCAGGACAGCCTCGATTCCGGGATGCGCCCGCCGATGTGGGTGGTAAAGGAGTTCTGAGCCTGCTGCACTCGCAGTCCTGAATCATCCATGTGTCGGTTAAAATCCGGCGCATGAACACTGCATCCAACCAAGACATTCCGCGCAAGGTCGCGGCCAACCAGGGCTTTCAGTGGGTGGTCGCCGGCTTTCGCCTCTATCGCAAAAATCCCTTGTTGCTCTCCGCAGCGTTCGGCGTGCTGTTTGGCGTGGTGATGGCGCTCGGCCTGATTCCCGTGGTGGGTGGTTCCCTGTCGGAGTTGGCTTCGCCCTTGATGGTGGCCGGGTTCATGGCCGCGTACCGCGCGCTGGATAACGGCGACGAACTTGAGTTGCCGCAGTTCATGTCCGGCCTGCAGGGCCCTGCGATTCCCTTGATGACGGTAGGGGCGGTGCAATTGCTCGGCGCGCTGTTGATCGGGCAGATCATGGTCAGCATGGGGTTTGATCCTCAGGCCGTGATGGAGATAGCCAAAAACCCCAAAGCCACACCCGCCGAAATGCAGGCCGTGCTCAATCAGGCCATGCCAGCGGTACTCACTGGCCTGGCACTGTTTACGCCGCTGATCATGGCCACCTGGTTTGCACCTGCGCTGATTCTGTTTGGTGGCGCGCGCCCAACGACCGCATTGGGCGTGAGCTTGCGCGCCGTCGCCAAGAACTGGCCCGCAATGATGATGAATGGCCTGACGCTTGGCCTGCTGCTGTTTTTTGCTGCGCTGGTGCCGATGCTGCTCGGATTGCTGGTTGCGATGCCGGTGTTGTTTGGATCGCTCTATGCTTCATATCAGGCGATTTTTGCGGTGTGGGCGGAAGACGGACCGACTGCTGATAACGTGGTTCAGCTGAACGCAGACGATCGTTAAGCCGCTGACAGATTCGCGTAAGCCAGCGCCAGCCATTTGGTGCCGGATTCGCGAAACTTCACCTGTACGCGGGCATCGCTGCCGCGTCCCTCAAAATCGATGATGATGCCGGTGCCGAACTTGGCATGGGCCACACTCTGCCCGACCTTGTAGCCGGTGTCGTTGCCCAGGCCCGGGTTACGTGGCGCGCTGTAGCTGGCGATATTCTGCTGGGCGCTGGATGAATAGGTGGATTCGCGGCGGTTGAGGTTCAGTAAAACCTGCTCGGGCAGTTCGTCCAGAAA
Source organism: Thiobacillus sp. (assembly GCA_024710445.1). Lineage (GTDB taxonomy): Bacteria > Pseudomonadota > Gammaproteobacteria > Burkholderiales > Thiobacillaceae > Thiobacillus. Next base: position 3,781 of record JANJUT010000102.1, on the reverse strand, counting down.
GCGCGACGGCATGTTGTAGCGGATCTGGCCGTGCAGCATGCGCGACTGTGTGTGCGACAGATAGAGGCGTCGGCGCGCACGGGTTATCGCCACATACATCAGGCGCCGTTCCTCTTCCAGCCCGTTTTCCTCGTTGGCGCTTTGCTCGTGTGGGAACAGGCCTTCTTCCAGCCCGGTGATGAACACGGCGTGAAACTCCAGGCCCTTGGCGGCATGCACCGTCATCAATTGTAACGCGTCCTGGCCGGCGATGGCCTGGTGCTCGCCCGCTTCCAGCGCGGCGTGCGCGAGAAAAATATTGAGTGCCCGGAACGGCGCGGATTCATCTACCGTGACTTCAATGCCACTGGTATCGACCAGACTGTCTTCCGCCTCGTCTGAAAAAAGTGCCGCGGCATTGACCAGTTCGTTGAGGTTTTCCAGCCGGTCGGCGCCATCCTTGTCGGCGCGGTAGTAGTCGCCGAGGCCGCTGGCTTCGATGACGTGGTCGATCGCCTCGGGCAAAGGCAAGTCGCGTGTAACCTGCTTGATTTCCACGATCAGCTTGGCGAATCCCGCTACTTTTCCGCCACCGGTGCAGGCGGCCTGCCACAGGCTGGCGCCCGAGCGCGCGGCGTTGTCGGCCAGTTGTTCCAGCGTGCGTGCGCCAATGCCGCGTGTGGGGAAGTTCACCACGCGCAGGAAGGCGCCATCGTCTTCCGGGTTGGTCAAGAGACGCAGGTAGGCCAGTGCGTGCTTGATTTCCTGACGTTCGAAAAAGCGCAGTCCGCCGTAGACGCGATATGGCACGTTGGCCGAGAACAGCGCGTGTTCCAGCACCCGCGACTGGGCGTTGGAGCGATACAGCAGCGCCATGTCGGAGAGGTTGGTGCCTTCGCGGTTGAGCGCGCGCACTTCTTCGACCACGAAGCGGGCTTCTTCCTGGTCGGAGTAGGCGTCGAACACGCGGATCGGCTCGCCTTCGCCTTCCGCGGTCCACAGGTTTTTTCCCAATCGATGAGCGTTCTGTGAGATCAGCGTGTTGGCGGCGGTGAGGATGTGGCCGTGGCTGCGGTAGTTCTGTTCCAGCTTGATCACATTGCCGTGCGCGAACTCGCGCTCGAATTCGGCCATGTTGGCGGTGTTGGCGCCGCGGAAGGCGTAGATCGACTGGTCGTCGTCGCCGACTGCAAACAGGGCGGTGTGCGGCCCGGCAAACAGCTTGAGCCAGCGGTATTGCAGCGTGTTGGTATCCTGGAATTCGTCGATCAGGATGTGCCTGAAGCGCTCCTGGTAATGCTCGCGCAGCGGCTCGTTGCGAACCAGCAGTTCGTACGAGCGCAGCAACAGTTCGGGGAAGTCCGCTACGCCCTCACGCTGGCATTGCGCATCGTAGGCCTCGTAGAGTTCGGCCATCCGCATCGAATATTCGTCGAAGGCCTCGGCATCGCGTGCACGTCGACCGGCTTCCTTGTGGCCGTTGATGAACCACTGCACTTTCTTCGGTTCGAATTTCTCGGTATCGACGTTCATCGATTTCATCAGCCGCTTGATCGCCGACAGCTGATCCGAGCTGTCGAGAATCTGGAACGACTGCGGCAGGCCCGCTTCGCGGTAATGCGTGCGCAGCAGGCGGTTGGCCAGGCCATGGAAGGTACCGACCCACATGCCGCGCGTGTTGATCGGCAGCATGGCCGAATTCCGGGTGAGCATTTCCTTGGCGGCCTTGTTGGTGAAGGTTACCGCCAGTACCCCATGCGGAGACACCTGATGATTCTGGATCAGCCACACCATGCGCGTGGTCAGCACCCGTGTCTTGCCCGACCCGGCGCCCGCCAGAATCAGCGCAGATTCGTGCGGCAGTGTCACGGCGGCGCGTTGTTCGGGGTTGAGGCTTTCCAGCAGATGGGCAGACATACGGGGGTAAAATCGGGCGGTCAATCGTGAATTATAAAGGCCTCACCCATGGTAAAAATTCTGTTCTTCGGCGATCTGGTTGATTCCCTTGGCATGGCCGCCGATGAAATCGAACTGCCGCCCGATGTGACCGATGTGGCACGGCTGCTGTTCACGCTGTCGCTGCGCGGGGAAATGTGGAAAAAGATGCTGCTTGGCAATCCCAAGCTGAATATCACCATCAACAAGCAGTTCGTGGACAAAACCTCGCCGGTAAAGGATGGTGACGAGATTGCGCTGGTCGGGTTTTCTGTGGTTTAACTGACGTAAATCCGCAGCCATGAGCCGTCATACGGGCTGACTCTCCTATTCGTCTGGAGTTCGGCCGAAGCGGACAACCATAGAATCTAGAAACCGTGGTCTGTCCCCTGTTGTTGCAAAAATAAAAACCCCGCCGAAGCGGGGCTACGGTACGTCGAATAATGCTGCTTAGCGCAACGATTAAGCAGGTTTGCGGCGGCGAGCGAAAGCCAAGCCAGTGAGTCCAATGCCGGCTAGAGCGAGAGAAGTTGGCTCAGGGACAGTCTGCCCGTCAGAGCCGATAAGGCTAAACGCCATATCTTGACCGTACACGGTAGAACCATTAATTACACTGTTTCCAGGTCCAGAGGTTACCCACCAAGGACTTGAACCACCCGCGCCGGAAAGTTGCAACCAATAAGTGGTTCCTGCGACAGCTACAAAGTCCGATGCCAAATCGAATTCAACCAGCCATGCGTTTCCTCCGCCGCAGCACCAAGCATAGGACGAGATCGTGGCGGTGACATTTTGCGCAGAGTCTGTCGCAAGCACCATACCCGGAAGTCCGCTGGCATCAGTCAAAAAGGAGTATGTAACCTGTTGGTCCCAACCAGTAATGCCATTGTAATTCTGAAAATAAAAACCTACCGACTGAACGGTTCCACCGGAAGATATCGAGAAATCGTCTGCTGTGTTGCTACTACCGATTGGATAACCATTATCGGTGTTGGGCGTACCGTTATCGTAGATTACCGCAGCGTTCGATGCGCTAATCGTTCCAAGCGTCAATGTAAAAAGCAACGCTCCTAGGACTGATCGACCTTTATTGAATTTCATGTTCATGGTCCTTTGATTAATACTTTCCTAGCGGAGTGCTAAGGAATAGCTGAAACCAAGCATGGTGTATGCCAACTTATACGCCGCTCAATCAAAATTAACAAATATGCATGTTTTTCATGGGGTTATGTGTCAACTTCTAATGATGGGCGCGCAGCACTTTTAAAGTGGCTTAAGGATTTAGTGTAAATTTTACCGACATATGAAATTGGATTGCTCGTGATCCAACTTGACATGGGCAAGCGGACTGGACAATAAAAAACAGACCATGGTTTACAGGCTCGGTGGCAGTCTGCTCAGGCCGGATTCTGTTGAAAAACGTCTGCGAGGCCTTGACTGACGTGTCTTCCTGAAAGTTGGCCCCTCAGGATTGCCCATATTCAACGATCGTTAATGAGTTGGTGGTTTGGATACCCCCCAAACTCTGTCGCAAACCACCTCCAAAGAGTTTTTTAACAGAATAGCCGATTACCTGTCGGCCATAAAGCAACGGTGAACGTCTCTTGCAGGTCCAACATCTGTCAGAACTAGAGTGGGGTGGTCAATGACTGTGGTGGGCCGGATTCAGTCATGTAAACGGGCCCATCTTCTTCCTGTATTCGCACCGCTGCCGGCGTAGAGCGGCACCTGACGACGCTCGCGCGATCTATTTATCTACCTGCAGCATCGCGGATATTTCACGGTGCAAGGCGGCTTCATCGCCAAGGTTCAGTTCGACCAGGCGCCGCAGGTTGGTGATGCTTTCCAGATCGATCTCGGTGCAGCGCAA
>JANJUT010000020.1 GCA_024710445.1 Thiobacillus sp. | reverse complement strand
GCCCAATCCTGTAATGCTTGAAGTCGATCCACTGCCTGCTGCTCCGAATCACGCTGTATTGAATGAACTTAACCTAGCCCCGGATTTTACATCGCTTGTCGACCCTGCCTGGTAATGTGCTTGTTGTGTTTTTGCTGACTGCCAGTACGGCCGCTGCGGACGGACTCGCCCTGAAAAAGGATGTCGAACTGATTGGCTCGGCGGCGGTTGGCAACACCGGGCCGCTGTTTCTGACCGCGGATCGCATCGAATCGACAGCGCCCAACGTCCTCGAAGCCAGCGGCCAGGTAGAGGCCCGTCAGGCCGGGCGCGTTTTCTCGGCCAACTGGCTGCGCTATGACACCACGCTGAATCAGGTGCAGGCACGCGGCCAGGTGCAACTGGAGCAATCTGCACTGCTGGTGCAGGGCGACTCGCTCAAGCTCAACCTCGATGACTACAGCGGCGAACTGACGCAGCCGGTATACCAGTTAACCACCCGCAAGGAACTGGCCACCCAGCAAGGGCGCGGCGACGCAGACCGCATCGATTTCATCGACGAGGAACGCTTCAAGCTGCAGAACGCCACCTACACCACGTGTCCGGTGGACAACGACGACTGGTTCCTCAAGGTGGGCAGTCTCGATATCGACAAGACGCGCAATGTCGGCACGGCACGCAATGCTTCCCTGCAGTTCCTCGGCGTACCGATCCTGTATACGCCGTGGATGGACTTTGCGCTCAACGACGAACGCAAGACCGGCATGCTGGCGCCGACCATCGGTACCACCGAGCGCAGCGGTTTCGACATGCTGGTGCCGTATTACCTCAATCTGGCGCCCAATTACGATGCCACGCTGTATCCGCGCCTGCTGTCGAAACGCGGCGTGCAACTGGGCGGGGAATTCCGCTATTTGCTGCCTGAAGCGCGCGGCGAAAACCGGCTTGAATATCTGCCCAACGATAGCGAGGTCAACCGCTCGCGCTGGAGCATGGCGCTCAAAAACGAGTACCGCGTGAACGAAAGCACCCAGGCGGGGATGAACCTCAACCGGGTTTCCGACAACGACTATTTTCGCGACCTCTCCAATCTCATTTCGATCACTTCGGTCAGCCACCTCAACCGTGAAGCCTGGCTGACCACCCAACATGCAAACTGGAATGCAGAACTGCGCGCGCAAAGCTTCCAGACGCTGCAGGATTCCACTGCGGACGTGCCGCTCATTGAACCCTATGCCCGGCTGCCACATGCCCGTCTGGGAATGAAGCAGACTTTTGACAACGGCCTCGCCTTCAATCTGGAAACCGAAGCCACCCGCTTCGCCCACCGCACCCTGACCGAGGGTACACGGGTGCTGGCCTACCCCACGCTGCGCCTGCCGCTCACCAACGACTTCGGCTTCTTTACCCCGCAAATCGGCTGGCACAGCAGCTACTACGCGCTGGACAACAGCGTGACCAGGCAACACATCAGCCGCAACCTGCCCATCCTCAGCCTCGACAGTGGCGTCACCTTTGATCGCCCGTTCCAGTTTGCCGGGGTCAATTACGAACAGACCCTGGAGCCACGCGCCTACTACGTCTATGCGCCGCACCGCGACCAGACCGATATCCCGGTGTTTGATAGCGCCATGCTGGATTTCAGCTACGCGCAAATGTTTACCGAAAACCAGTTTGTCGGCGGCGACCGCATCAACGATGCCAACCAGCTGACGCTTGCGGTCACCAGCCGTTTCACCGAGGAAGACAGCGGACTGGAGCGCCTGCAGGTCACCCTCGGCCAGCGCTACTATTTCAGCGCACAACAGGTCACCCTGCCGGGCATTGCGCCCCGTACCAGCAACGCCACCGACCTGCTCGCTACCGTCAGCGGGCAAATCACCCGCGACTGGCGCATCAAAACAGCCTGGCAGTTCGACACCCAGAATGGCACCACCATCCGCCAGAACCTGGGCGCCTCCTACCGGCCCGGGCCGGGACGCACGGTGAACTTTGGCTACCGCTTTATTGACCAAACCACCGAGCAGGTTGACCTGTCGGCGCAATGGCCGCTGGGCAACCGCTGGTATGGCATGTTCCGCTACAACTATTCGTTCCAGGACAACAAGCTGGTCGAAGGCCTGGCGGGGGTTGAATACAATGGCGGGTGCTGGGCCATACGCAGCGTCATACAACGCCTGGCCACCAAGGAAAACCAGTCCACCGATGCCCTGTTTTTCCAACTGGAGTTGAACGGCATGGGGCGCCTTGGCGCCAACCCGCTCGACGTTTTGAAACAAAGTGTTCCCGGATACCAACCAAGCAATGAAATACTTCAAACGCCCTGAATGGCTCCGCCCGCACTGGATGCTGGCACTGGTGATGCTCGCTGGATCGGCTGCGTTTCCCGCCCATGCCGCCACCACACCACTCGACCACATCGTCGCAGTCGTCAATGACGAGGTCATCACCCGGCAGGAGCTGACCAGGCGCTACAACGATATTGTCCAAAGCCTGTCGCGACAGAACACCCCGTTGCCGCCGCGCGAGGTGCTGGAGAAACAATTGCTCGAGCGCATGGTGACCGAACTCTGCCTGCAGCAACATGCCCGCAACACTGGCGTGCGGGTCGATCCAACCCAGGTCGAGCGCGCACTGCAGCGCATCGCCGCGCAAAACAAGCTCGACATCGCCGGGCTGCAAGCCGCCATGGAGCAGAACGGCCAGAGCATCGACACCATGCGCACCACCATTCGCAATGAAATCCTGATTGCCCGCGCACGCGAACGCGACGTGGACAACCGTATTTCGGTCAACGATTCCGAAATCGAAGGCTATCTGCAAACCCTGGTGCAACAGGGTGTCGAAACGGAATACAACTTCGCGCACATTCTGCTCACCCTGCCGGAGAACGCTTCACCCGAGCAAATCCAGGCACGCCATGCCCGCGCCGAGGAGGTCCTCAACCAGCTCAGGAACGGGGCGGATTTTGCCCAGATGTCCGCCAGTTATTCCGATGCCTCCAACGCGCTGCAAGGCGGCGCCTTCGGCTGGCGCGCCAGCGGCAAGCTGCCCGAGATGTTTGTCGAAGCGCTCAAGCCGCTGCAGCCCGGCCAGATCAGCCCGCTGCTCAAAAGCAGCAACGGCTTTCACATTCTCAAGCTCAACGACAAGCGCGGACTCGATGCCACGCTCAACGTCACGCAAACGCACGCGCGCCACATCCTCATCAAGACCAACGAACTGACCTCGGAATCGGATGCCCGCAACCGTCTGCTGCAGCTCAAGGAGCGCATCGACAATGGCGTGAAATTCGATGAACTGGCGCGCCTGCATTCCGACGATGCCAGCGCGGCCAAAGGCGGCGATCTGGGCTGGATCAACCCCGGCGACACCGTGCCCGATTTTGAAAAGGCAATGGATGCCCTGAAGCCGGGCGAAGTCAGCGCGCCCATTCAATCGCCTTTTGGCTGGCATCTGATCCAGGTACTGGAGCGTCGCGACCAGGATGTCACGCAGGAGCGTCAGAAGCTGCTGGCGCGTCAGGCGATTCGCGAGCGCAAGGCTGAAGAAGCCTTCCAGGACTGGGTACGACAGATTCGTGACTCGGCCTACGTTGAACTGCGGCCGATCGATTGACCGAGACACATTCCGGGGTGAATGAAGCCGCCAAACTGCCCGTCCTGGCCCTCACTGCGGGTGAGCCGGCCGGGGTCGGCCCCGATCTCTGTATTGCGCTGTCGCATCAGGAACTGCCCTGCCGTCTTTCGGTACTGGGCGACATCGAAGTGCTGCGTACCCGCGCTGCGCAACTGGGCATTCACGTCAACTTCATCCGCAGCGACATCATTCCCCCGCATCAGCCGGGTGCGTTGCACGTGCACCATATTCCGATCGCCACGGCCGTCACGCCGGGTGAGCTTGACGCCAGCAACAGCGCCCACGTGCTGGCCCTGCTCGATGTCGCGCTCGCCGGCTGCCTGAACGGCTCGTATCACGCCGTCGTCACCGCGCCGGTACACAAGGGCATCATCAACGATGCCGGTTTTTCCTTTACCGGCCATACCGAATATCTGGCCGGGCACAGCGGCACGCCCAGGGTCGTGATGATGCTCGTCGGCGGCGGTCTGCGCGTGGCGCTGGCGACCACCCACCTGCCCCTGCGCGACGTGGCCGACGCCATCACCCCCACGCTGCTCGACGAAGTGATCCGCATCCTGCATGCCGACCTGAAACACAAATTCGGCATCCCCGGGCCACGCATCGCGGTCGCCGGGCTCAACCCGCATGCCGGCGAATCCGGCCATCTGGGACACGAGGAAATCAGTATTGTCGAACCGGTACTCGCGCGGCTGCGTGCACAGGGGATGGACCTCGTTGGCCCCCTGCCCGCCGACACGCTGTTCTCACGGATACGTCACGAACCCTGCGATGCCGTGCTGGCGATGTATCACGACCAGGGTCTGCCGGTGCTCAAGTACGCCAGCTTCGGCGCCGGCGTCAACGTCACGCTGGGCCTGCCCTTCATCCGCACCTCGGTCGACCATGGCACCGCGCTCGACCTCGCCGGCACGGGCCGCGCGGAAGTGGGCAGCCTGCTGGCTGCCATCGAGATGGCACTCGACATGGTCACGCAGCAGACACCCGGCGCGCGCACCTGACATGCACATTCCACGCAAGCGCTTCGGCCAGAATTTCCTGATCGACGATGGCATCATCCACGCCATCGTCAACGCCATCCATCCGCACGCGGGCGAAACCGTCGTCGAAATCGGTCCGGGACTGGGCGCGCTGACCAAGCCCTTGCTCGAGCGTGTACCGCATTTGCATGCGGTCGAACTGGATCGCGACATCGTCGCGCGCCTGCAAAAAACCTGGGGCACCGACCGCCTCACGGTTCACAGCAGCGATGCGCTGAAATTTGATTTCTCGACCCTGGGCAGCGACCTGCGCATCGTCGGCAACCTGCCGTACAACATCTCCACCCCGCTGCTGTTCCACCTGATGGAATTTGCCGCGCACATCCGCGACATGACCTTCATGCTGCAGAAGGAAGTGGTCGAGCGCATGGTCGCCGAACCGTCCACCAACGACTACGGGCGGCTGACCATCATGCTGCAGCGCCGCTTTCATCTGGAATGGCTGCTGGATGTGCCGCCCACCGCGTTCAATCCACCGCCCAAGGTGGATTCGGCCGTGGTGCGCCTGATCCCCAAAACGCCCGCCGAAATCGTGCAGCTCGACGAAGTCCTGTTCGCACGCGTGGTCGCGGCGGCCTTTTCGCAGCGTCGCAAAACACTGCGCAACACCCTGGGCAGCCTGCTGACTGCAGACGATTTCAGCGCCCTGGGAATTGATTCTGGCAAGCGTGCGGAAAACCTCGCCGTCGCCGATTACGAAGCGATTACCCAACGCCTGGCTCGGCAGTAAATCAGTCCTGCAGCACGGGGTAATCGGTATAGCCCTTCTCCTCGCCCGAATAGAACCTGTCGTAATCGGGCGCGTTCAACGCCGCTCCCCGCCGGAAGCGCTCGACCAGATCCGGGTTGGCCAGCATCAAGCGGCCAAACGCGATGGCATCGGCGGCCCCTGAAGTCACTGCCTCCTGCGCTGTCAAAAAATCATAGCCATTGTTGCGGATCAGGTTGCCCACATACCGTTCGCGCAGCCGGTCGTAATCAAACGGCAGCCACGTCTCCCTGGGCGCGCCACCCGTTCCCTGCAGAATATCCAGAAACGCCAGGCGGAAAGGATTGAGTTGCCCCACCACATACTCGAAGGTGTCTTGCGGGTTGTCGTCGCTGATATCGTTGAACGGCGTCACCGGCGACAGGCGCAGACCGACGCGATCCGGTCCGATTGCCTTGCACACCGCATCCATCACCTCCAGCAACAAACGTGCGCGCTTTTCCGCGCTGCCGCCATAGCCATCCGTGCGCTGATTGGTGGACGAGCGCAGGAACTGATCCAGCAGATAACCATTCCCGGCATGAATTTCCACGCCGTCAAACCCCGCGTCCAGCGCATTGCGGGCAGCCTCGGCGTAGGTCTTGATCAGGGCGGGGATCTCAGAAAGATCGAGTGCCCGCGGCGTCACGTAATCCTTCATCGCCTGTCCGGTGAACACCTGGCCGACCGGGCGAATCGCGGAAGGCGCTACCGGCAGAATGCCGCCCGGCTGCAGGTCCGGATGCGAAATCCGCCCCACATGCCAGAGCTGAACGGCGATCTTGCCGCCCGCGCCATGCACCGCATCCGTCACCGCTTTCCAGCCCGCAACCTGCTCGGCAGTATGAATGCCAGGCGTACGCGGATAGCCGTGCCCCTCCGCGCAAATCGGCGTGGCCTCGGTCAAAATCAGGCCGGCCGATGCACGCTGACGATAGTATTCGGCAATCAATGGCGTCGGCACATTGCCCGCGCCCGCGCGATTGCGTGTCAGAGACGACATCACCACACGATTCGCAAGGTCAATGGCGCCGAAACGGGCGGGAGAGAAAAGATCGGTCACGATAAATTCCTTTAGTTAAGCCCTATAGGCATGATAGGCAACTGCCTTGTCATCGTCTGGCTTGAATTTGCCAACACCAGCCCCAAAGTCCAGTTAGCCTAAGCCGGGCAGCACGTTCGCCGGCCGGGGAACATGCCTGCTCGTCAGGTGGCCCGAAGCTTGCCACGCATACTCTTGCAACCCCATATTTATCAGCAACCAGGAACTGAAGAATGATCGAGAACCCAACCCGTTTTAACCAGGCCCTGGCACTGTTCGATGCGGCCAACGCCGAAGACCCCAACCTGGATGAGGGTCAGCCGAAGGAACTGCTCTACAGCAAGCGCATGTCGGACATGATCGGCCGCTTTGCGCCGGATGCCTCCGAGGCATCGCAACTGGCGGTGCGCGCCCAGCACATCAAGCGCTGGACCGTGCCACGCGACTCCTACCCGATGACCAAGGAAGGCTACCATGCATGGCGTACCGGACTGTACACGCGCCAGGCCGACACGGCCGGCGAACTGATGCGCCAGGCCGGCTATGACGATGCGATGATCGAACGCGTCAAGAAGGCTGTGGGCAAGCGCGGCATCAAGAGCAATCCGGAAACGCAGCTGCTGGAGGATATTGCCGACCTCGTCTTCATCGAGCATTACATGCTGGCCTTCGCCCAGAGCAAGCCCGAATACGATGAAACGAAGTGGCTGGAGATCATCCGCAAGACATGGCAAAAAATGTCGAAGAATGCCCAGGCCTTTGCCCTGTCCGGCAAGATCAAGCTGCCGGAACCCCTGGTGCCCCTGATCACCAAGGCGATCAGCTGACGGCAAAAAGCAGGGGGCGGCAGACGTCTGCCTTCCCCCATTCAGTCGCTTGCACCTGTCATGCGTTCAAGGCCCTATTCAACCTTGATCGAAACCGATTTCGGCTCGCCGGGCGCCGCCTTGGGCAATGACACCCGCAGCACCCCGCGCTTGTAGCTCGCCTGCGCCTGATCGGCCAGCACCGGGATCGACAGCGGCACCACCCGGCGGAAGCTGCCATAGGCGCATTGCATGACCCGCCAGCGGCCTTCGGTTTCCTCGCGCGCAAAGTGCTTCTCGCCGCTCACCACCAGCGCGTCATCACGCACGCTGATGTTGATGTCGTCCTTTTCCATGCCGGGAATTTCCAGGCGCACCACCAGGCGATCGTCGTCCTCGAACACGTCGCCACCCAGCATCGCCCAGCCACGGCCTGGCTGATACCCCTCGTCATCGACCTCGTCCTGGATCGGCAAGTTCGCATGCTCACCCGGCCGAAAGCGGGTGATCGCCCCGGCGGCCGACTGGGTCAGGTGGCGCCAGCCATCGGACACGTTATCCCATACCGAACTCAAGCCTTCCTTCAATGATTCCAGTTTCATTTCTTGCCCCTTACTATTTGCCTGACAAGTTCCAGAATAGTTGTTTTTGAAAGAAAGGCTGGCTGATCGATGACACCGCTTGACAGTGGAAGCCACGACCATCATCTACAAACAGGACATCAACTTTCAAAGCAGAGCGAAACGAAACAGGCTATGCGAAATGTGGCCCCCATAGGGCTTCAGGTGCGTTGACCGATAGCAATCGACCCTGAGCGGCCTGATGACTTCAGTATTCTTGGTGGCGGCTTGCTGATCTTCAAGCTGCCGGATAGGATTTCAGACTGTTGGCCTGCTTATCGGCCATAGCTACGAACGAGCGACTGTCCATCACTGACCGCAAACTGGTCAGTTGCCGCCGTTGACCTATGTCCGCTATACGGCAGCCGTTGGCAATACACCTCCAATAGACACATATTAAGTGCGGCCATCTTCCGCTCAAATGTTTAGACTTCCTGGGCCCTGTCTGGCTGCGAGCAGCATTGCATAGGACGCCCCTCTAGAGCAGAGCACGTAGTGCT
>JANJUT010000221.1 GCA_024710445.1 Thiobacillus sp. | reverse complement strand
CGGCATGTCGCCGACCAGCCTGGCGATCCACAACAGGCCAATGACGATCACGGTCATCTGCACCAGCGTGGTGAGCGCCACCGACCACATGCCGCCGAACAGCGTATAGAGCAGTACGACCGCTGCGCCGATATAAATGCCTTGTTCCTGAGTGATGATGTCGCTGGACAGTACATTGAACACCAGTCCCAGTGCCACTACCTGCGCTGACACCCAGCCCAGATAGGAAAGCGCAATCGCTAGCGAGATCACGACTTCGACCGTGCGGTTGTAGCGTTGGCGGAAGAAATCGCCCAGGGTGAGCAGTTTCATGCGGTACAGCGGGCGGGCGAAAAACAGGCCGAACAGGATCAGTGCGAGCGAGGCGCCGAAGGGATCGGAAATCGTGCCGCCAAGGTTTTCGCGGAGGAAGGTGGCCGGAATGCCGAGCACGGTTTCTGCGCCAAACCAGGTGGCAAACACCATGGCGATCACCATGATCATGGGCAGCGAGCGTCCGGCTGTAATGTAGTCACTGGCGCTATGGACCTTGGTGGCGGCATAAAAACCAATGCCGAGTGAAACGACGAGATAGGCAATGACGAAACCGAGCAGGGTGTGATTCACGGCAGAGTCCTTACTTACTTGATGGCGAGGGTGAGCACGGCGGCGGTAGTGATGGCGAGCAGGGCGGCAATCACACCCAGCCAGCGGTTGCGGGTGTGTTGCTGGCGCAACATGCGTGTCAGGCCGGCTTCCAGTTGTGCCAGCCGGTTTTCATTCAGCGCATGGTGCGTCAGGCGCGGCAGCTGCGGCAGCAGGGCCGCCCATTTCGGCGCTTCGGCCTGCAGATTCGCCACCAATGCGCGCCAGCCCATCTGCTCGCTCATCCAGCGTTCGAGAAACGGCTTGGCGGTTTTCCATAGATCGAGTTCGGGATAGAGCTGGCGGCCGAGGCCTTCGATGTTGAGCAGGGTTTTCTGCAGCAGTACCAGTTGCGGCTGGATTTCAACGTTGAAGCGGCGCGAGGCCTGGAACAGCTGCAACAGTACACGGCCGAAGGAAATGTCCTTCAGCGGCCGGTCGAACACCGGCTCGCATACGGCGCGCACCGCGGCTTCAAGTTCGTCGATGCGGGTATCGGCCGGCACCCAGCCCGATTCCAGATGCGCCAGCGCCACGCCCTTGTAGTCGCGACGAAAGAAGGCGAGAAAATTGCGCGCGAGGTACTGCTTGTCGACTTCGGTGAGCGTGCCCATGATGCCGAAGTCGAGCGCAACGTACTGGCCATCCGGCTTGACCAGGATGTTGCCGGGGTGCATGTCGGCATGGAAGAAGCCGTCACGGAACACCTGGGTGAAGAAGATTTCCACTCCGGCGGCGGCGAGTCTGGGGATGTCGACGCCGGCTTCGCGCAGGCGTCCGATCTGGCTGATCGGGATGCCATCCATGCGGTCCATCACCATGACATTCTTATCGCAGTAGTCCCAGTACACCCCGGGCACCGCGAGCAGGGACGAATCCCTGAAATTGCGCCGCAGTTGCGAGCAGTTGGCGGTTTCGCGCATCTGGTCGAGTTCGTCTTCCAGATGTTTTTCGAACTCGGCTATCACTTCACGCGGGCGCAGCCGTTTGCCGTCGGCGAAGAGTTTTTCGATCAACCCGGCCGCGGCATAGAGCAGCGACACATCATGCGCGATGACCGGAGCGATTCCGGGGCGCAGCACTTTGACCGCGACGGCGGTGCCGTCATGTAGCCGCGCGAAATGCACCTGCGCCACCGAGGCTGACGCGACCGGCGTGGCCTCGAATTCGGCGAAGACTTCGGCTAGCGGTTTTCTGTATGCAGCTTCCAGCGCGGCAATGGCCTGGCTGGACGGAAACGGCGGCACCTGGTCCTGCAGTTGTGCAAGCTCATCGGCGATGTCGAGCGGCACCAGATCGCGCCGGGTCGAGAGCATCTGCCCGAATTTGACGAAGATGGGGCCGAGCGCTTCCAGCGCACGGCGCAAACGCACACCGCGTGGTTCGGAAAGCGGCCGCCAGAACAGCGTGGCACGGACCAGCCAGCGCAACGGGCGCACCCGTTCGTGGCCGAGAAAAAACTCTTCCAGCCCGAAGCGCAGGCCGACAGTGAGAATGCGGATCAGGCGGAACAGTTTCATAGCGGGTGGGGGGTGGCTTCCAATAAGCGCAGGCGGGCTTCCAGCCGGGCGGCATCATCGGTGAGTGCGTCCACGTCACGGTTGAAGCGGGCCACGTCGACGCCGCGCGCCATCAGTTCGGCTTCTTCAACCATGTATTCACTGGCGTTGTGACCGAATGCAGAGACGGCATGAGTAGCCTGGGCCAGAGCTTCCTGTCCCAGTGTGTGAATGCGATGCGCGGCGATGTCGCCGACATGCGGTGCAAGGTCGGCTTCGATATCCCAGTCCAGTTGCCTGAAAACCCGGTCGAACGTGGCGAGCAGCGCCGGATCACCGCTGTATTCGGCGTGGCGCAGCGCTTCGCGGCCGAAGAACGGCAGACGGGCGAAGAGCGTGGCGGTAGGCTTGATCACGGCGTCGGGCGTGTCCGTCACCGCTTCGGTGAAACAGCCGTCGTCGGCAATGCGGAAATCGAACCGGGCGAGCGTCAGGTCGAAGCGCACGCTGCACCCGGCGTGACGCAGCAGCGCCTCGGTCGCGCCGGGCG
>JANJUT010000284.1 GCA_024710445.1 Thiobacillus sp. | reverse complement strand
GGCAGGTCGTTTTTCATGGCCAGCGCAATATCCATGAGCAGCGTATCACCTACCGAATGGCCACAGGTATCGTTGACGAGCTTGAACTGGTCGAGATCGACGTAGCAGAACGCGTGCTGCTGCCCCTGGTCGCGCGCGGTGCGAAGCGCGCGGGCAAGACGGCCCTCTACTGCGCGGCGATTGGGCAGGGCGGTGAGGGTGTCGTGAAAAGCCATTTCGCGCAGGTTGTCGAGCAGCTGTTTTTTCTCGGTCTCGTCGCGCAGCACGTAGACCGCACCCAGCCCATCACTGCCGCTGAGCGGCGCACAGCTAAAACTGATGGCGATATCCCGGCCAAACCGGGTATGCAGATGCGAAGACCCGTTCTGGTTGCGAAGCAAGTCGCCCGATGGCAGGGTGCAGGCCGGTCCATCCTTGACGCCATCCATCTGGTCGAGGTGCATCAGATTGGTGAGGGGCATCGACACGGCATTTTCAAGCGAGACGCCAAGCATGTTTTCGGCGGTCGGGTTGATGTGTATCACCTGGTTTTGCGCGTTGGTGACGATGACGGCATCGTTGATCGATTGCAGCGTGACCAGCCAGCGTTCCTTTTCTTCTCTAAGCGTGGCTTCGTCGAGTTTTCGCTGGGTGATATCGAAGCTGATCGTCAGGTATTTCAGCGGCAGACCATCTTCTCCCTTGATGGGGATGATGGT
Source organism: Thiobacillus sp. (assembly GCA_024710445.1). Classification (GTDB taxonomy): domain Bacteria; phylum Pseudomonadota; class Gammaproteobacteria; order Burkholderiales; family Thiobacillaceae; genus Thiobacillus. The sequence goes on along the minus strand of JANJUT010000284.1, from coordinate 4,026 downwards.
GGCGGCGATCCAGAACCCCCGGCCGTCTTTGGCACGATTACAGATTTCGCCACGCCAGGTCCGGCCGTCAGACAGGGTTTTCCACAAGTGACTGAAAAAGGCCGCATCGTGCCAGCCTGAATTCAGGCAACGGTAATTCTGGCCAACGATTTCCTGACGGGTATAACCGCTGGTGATACAGAACAGTTCGTTGGCAAAGGTGATGGTTCCGGACAAATCCGTTTCGGTGACGCCAGCGGTATTGTCGAGCGCGGCTTGCTGTTCATTGAGATCGGTCACCAGGCTTTGCAGGGACGAACTCATATAGTTGAATGCCCGTGTGGTTTCCTGAATTTCAGGGGGGCTGCTGGCGCGGACCGGGATCCGCGCACTGTAGTTTCCCGCTTCGATCTGGCGGGCGGTTGTCCGCAAGCGGGCCAGATCCTTCAGGTTGCTTCTCAGCAATACATGGATCAATCCGCCCAGCAGCAGTAATGCAACAGCAAGCAGCAGGAACAACCGGTTGCCAAGGTGCCAGAGGAAATCTTCGTAGGTGTGGGGAGAAGGCTGGATCTGCAGGGACCCATACTGGTTGCCGTCTATTTCGAGCGTGTGTTGCATGACGGGGATGCGCAGCCCGGCCAGTTGGCCAAACCAGGCTGGACGATCGGCCTGCGGTGGGGCTGCCTGTTCACGCAGGAGGTGTCCATCCGGTGCAGTGTATTGTGCAAACAGCAGGTTGCCTTGCGCGGTTTGCGCTTTCAGTTGTGCTTGTATGGTGCTGTCATCACGAATAATGACCGCGTGGGTGATTGATTGCGACAACACGGCGAGGTGGGCGGCGGCCTTTTGTTGCAAGGCTACATTGGCGTTCTGACGGGCGATGAGAAGTGCCTGTTGGCCCGCCAGCGGAAATACCAGCAGCAGGATAAGCAGAACCGTTCCCAAAACACGCCCCTGTGTACTGAGATGCACATGTTGTACAAATCGAGCAAACCAGGACGGATGAAGACGCATACGTACTCAATCGGCCCCGATTCGGGTTTCTGAAGGGCTGTAATAGCGTGGTTTTACCGAATGTATTCACTTACACACATTGAGCGGGCCGTGTCGGCTGTGCTCAGGGCTTTTTGCGCGCGCGCGGGTGTGCCTGATCGTAGACCCTGGCCAGATGCTGCCAGTCGAGATGGGTGTATACCTGTGTGGTGCTGATGCTGGCGTGGCCGAGCATTTCCTGCACTGCACGCAGGTCGCCGGACGATTGCAGTACATGGGTGGCAAAGGCGTGGCGCAGCATGTGCGGGTGGACGTGCTGGCCGAGTCCTGCCTGAATGGCCCAGCGGTCGAGCCGTAGCTGCACGCTGCGGGGGGAAAGGCGCGTGCCGCGCTGGTTGATGAACAGCGCGGCAGTCTGGTCTCGCACCAGCGGGAACCGCTGCGGCAACCAGGCGGCAATAGCCGTCAGTGCCTGCCGGCCCACCGGCACGATTCGGGTTTTGCGGCCCTTGCCGGTGACCTGTGCCTCGCCGGTTTTCAGGTCGAGGTCGTTGAGATCAAGCCCACTCAACTCGGACAAGCGCAGGCCGGATGAATAAAACAGTTCGAACATGGCGCGGTCGCGTGCCTGCAAGGCATTGTCGCTGGCTGGCGGGGAGCCGCCTTCGAGCAGCTGGGTGCAGACGTCGGGCGACAGCACCTGCGGCAAGGTCTTGGCCACCTTGGGCGGGCGCAGGCCGACACAGGGATTGCCCGGGTAAGCCAGGCGACGGCAGGCAAACGCATAAAACCCGCGCCAGCTCGATAGCTGCCGTGCCACGCTGGTGGCTGCCAGGTTGTGGCTGCGCAACTTGACGATGGCGCCGCGAATGTCGGTGACGGTGAGATCGATCAATGGCTTGCCGGCGACCAGCCGGGTCAGCGTGGCCAGGTCGTGCTGGTACGCTGCAACCGTATGCGGTGACAGCCGTCGTTCGGCAGCGAGATGCTGCAGATAGCGCTGAATCGGGTCTGGCCCAGCAGTTCCTGCCGTACCTGCTTGCAGGACCGGGTTGGGGGACACGCTGTCTTTTCTGCTCACAAGCGGGTGAGGCGGGTCAGGCCTGCATTCGCACCAGCGCGGCGCCGATCAACTGGCCCAGTCGTTCCAGATACAGCGTACCCATGCCTGCGTAGAAGCGCTTGGGTTCTTCGGACGCCAGCACCAGCAGCCCGACCGCGGCGGCAGCGGCTGCAGGGCGCAGCGGAATGCTGGCAAAGGCGCGCAGGTGCGGCGACACTTCACCAAACCAGTCGCTGGCTTCATCGATTGCCAGGGCACCGCATACCGGTTGCGTCAGGGCGGCCACCTTGTCGTGCGCTGCCTGCGGGATGGAGTCGCTGAGACCGGAGAGGGTTTCGTTCGGCAGGTTCCAGGCCCGGATGGCGTAGTGTGGCACGGCAAAGCCTTCGCGCAGATGAAGCGTCAATGCGGCGACGATATCCTGTGGCGAATGAGCGGTCAGCAGCGCCAGCGTGAGCGCATGCAGCTTGTCGGAAATGCCATCGTTTTCCTCGCCGAACTGGATCAATTCGGCGAGCTTGTTTTCCAGCATGTGTACCTTGTCGCGCATCGCGATCAGCTGGCGCTCGCTCATCGACACCGCGGGGGTGCCGTGCGGATGCGGGATATGCAGTTCCGCCAGCAGGGTGGGGAAGTCGTTGAAAAAATTCGGGTGTCTGGTCAGAAACTCGGCGATGTGTTCGGCTTGCATGTCCATTAGATTTCCAGTTCTCCCTCAAATACGGTTTCAGCGGGGCCGGTCATGAAAACCGGTTGGTCCTTGCCGGCCCATTCTATGACCAGGTCACCGCCGCGTGTGTGGACGCTGACCGGGCTTTTCAGCCAGTCCTGACGCATGCCGGCAACGGCTGCCGCGCAGGCACCGGTGCCGCAGGCCAGGGTTTCGCCGGCGCCGCGTTCGTAGACCCGCAGGCGGATGTCGTGCGGGGTGAGCACCTGCATGAAGCCGGCATTGACCCGCTGCGGAAAGCGCGCATGCGACTCGATGGCCGGGCCGAGGATGTCCACCGGCGCATTGTCGAGATCGTTCACCTTCAACACGGCATGTGGATTGCCCATCGACAGCGCGGCAATATGGATCACATGCTGGCCGACCTTGAGTGCGTAGCTCATCGCTTCGGCTTCGGCGGCAAACGGAACATCGGCGGGGACAAAGCGCGGCGCGCCCATGTCCACCCTGACCAGGCCACTGTCGAGCAGGCGCGGCTCGATGATGCCGGACGCGGTCTCCACGCGGATACTGGTTTTGCCGGTCAGCCCGTGGTCGTGCACAAAGCGCACGAAGCAGCGCGCACCGTTGCCGCATTGCTCCACTTCGCCGCCGTCGGCGTTGAAAATACGGTAGCGGAAATCGACGTCGTCGCGGCTGGATTGTTCGACCAGCAGGATCTGATCGCAGCCCACGCCAAAGTGGCGGTCGGCAATATGCCGGCATTGCTCGGGCGTGAGCGTGACGGTCTGGCTGATGCCGTCGAACACGACGAAATCGTTGCCGAGGCCGTGCATTTTGGTGAAGTGAAGTTTCATGCGGTCAATAACCTGACGTATTCCTTGAGGAGGCAGCGGTCCATCACCACCGTCATGCCGCCAGCCTGCGCCTGCTGCGCGGCCGGTTCATGGACGATGCCTTCCTGGATCCAGATAGAGGGCAAGTGTAGCGCCAGGCATTGCTCGACGATAGCGGGCACGTGTTCGGCGGCGCGAAACACATCCACCATATCGACCGCAAACGGAATGTCGGCCAGGCTGGGATAGGCCTTTTCGCCCAGCACCTCATCCACCAGCGGGCGTACCGGAACGATGCGGTAGCCATGGCGTTGCATCGCCTGTGCCACCCGATAACTCGGGCGTGCAGGCTGTGGCGACAGGCCCACCACGGCGATGGTCTTGACGCGGCCAAACAGTGTGCGCAGGGCGCCGTCATCCGGGTTGGCAAAGCTCATAAGGCACGTTCCATGATGTGATCGTCCATGACAAAGCCGTTGCCA
>JANJUT010000051.1 GCA_024710445.1 Thiobacillus sp. | reverse complement strand
GCGTCGGCCTGGTGACGCTGACCATGGTGCTGGGCCAGGTTGGCCTGCCGGTCGAGGGCATCGCGCTCATCATCGGCGTCGACCGCCTGCTCGACATGCTGCGCACCATGGTCAATGTCACCGGCGACTGCGCGGTGAGCTGCATCATTGCCAACAGCGAACAGGCGCTTGATCAATCCGTATTCGACGACCCGGCCGCCGGGTCGGTCGAAGCGGCCACGCGCCACGCCATTCCAACGCCACCCACGCCCTGAACCATGCTCTATCCGCTGATCCGTCCCGCCCTGTTCACACTCGACCCTGAAACCGCGCATGGCGCCACCCTTGCCAGCCTCGATATCGCCCGTGCGCTGGGCCTGCTGAAGCTGCTGCCCCGCGCGCAAGGCACACCCGTGCGCGTAATGGGCATCGATTTTCCCAACAAGGTCGGCCTGGCTGCCGGGCTCGACAAGGATGGCGCGCACATCAGGGCGCTGGCCGATCTGGGATTCGGCTTCATCGAAATCGGTACGGTGACGCCGCGCCCGCAAACCGGCAATCCGAAGCCGCGCCTGTTCCGCCTGCCGCAGGCCGATGCCCTCATCAACCGCATGGGCTTCAATAATCTGGGCGTCGACAATCTGGTGAAGAATGTCGAGGCCAGCGGCTTCAATGGCGTGCTCGGTATCAACATCGGCAAGAACAAGGACACTCCCAATGAACATGCGGTGGATGATTACCTGGCCTGTCTCGACAAAGTCTACGCGCACGCCGGCTACGTCACGGTGAACATCTCCTCGCCCAACACGCAGAACCTGCGCGAACTGCAAAAGGACGAGGCGCTCGATGCACTGTTGTCGGCCATCAAGCTGCGCCAGTCCGCGCTGGCCCAGCAGCACGGAAAATACGTGCCGATCGCACTGAAAATTGCGCCCGATCTCGACGATGTGCAGATCGCTGCAATTGCCGCGCTGTTGATGATGCACCGCATCGATGCGGTGATCGCCACCAACACCACCATCGCGCGCGATGCCGTCGCCGGTCTGCCGAACGCAAATGAAACCGGCGGCCTGTCCGGTGCACCGGTGCGCGCGGCTTCCACGCGTGTGGTCGCTGCCCTGGCGCATCATCTCAAGAACGAGGTACCGATTATCGGTGTCGGCGGAATCCTGTCGGGCGACGATGCGCGGGAAAAAATCGCCGCCGGCGCCTCGCTGGTGCAACTCTATTCCGGCCTGATCTATCGCGGCCCGGAACTGGTGCGTGAATGCGTGGAGTGGCTCGCCTGATGGGAATCCGGTTCGGACTCGGCCTCATCCTCGCCATGCTGGCTTGCGGCACCGCACACGCCGTCCCACCCGACAGCGCGATGATCACCCACTTTCCCCAGCCCGGGCTCACCGCTGACCAGTTGGGCGTCATTGTCAACGACGACGACCCCGGCAGCGTCGCCATCGCCGCCTACTACCAGGACAAGCGCGGCATTCCCGCCGCCAACCTGATCCACGTGCGTTTCAAGCCGGGACGCAGCACGCTCACACGCGAGGAATTCATCAACCTCAAACGCCGCGTGGATCGCACGACGCCGCGCGAAGTCCAGGCCTATGCGCTGACCTGGGCCCAGCCCTACCGGGTGGATTGCATGTCGATCACCTCCGCCTTCGCATTTGGTTTTGATCCTGCCTTTTGCGCCAGCAACTGCCAGCCGACCCGGCCCAGCCGCTACTTCAACAGCAATGTGGCGCAGCCCTACGCCACCTACAAAATCCGCCCCACCATGAGCCTGGCGGTGGTCAGCGTGGACGAGGCGAAGAAACTCATCGACCGCGGCGTGGCCGCCGATGGCAGCAACCCGGCGGGCACTGCCTATCTCGTCAGCACCACCGACAAGGCACGCAACGTCCGCGCCGCCGGATACGATCTGCTGCGTGCCCGGATGGAGCGCGTCATCCCGACCGAGATCATCCAGGCCAACGCGCTGGTCCAGAAACACGACGTGATGTTCTATTTCACCGGCCTCACCCATGTGGCATCGCTCGACAGCAACACCTTTCTGCCCGGCGCCCTGGCCGACCACCTCACCTCGGCTGGCGGCCAGCTCTTTGGCGGCTCGCAGATGAGCAGCCTGCGCTGGCTGGAAGCCGGCGCCACCGGCAGCTACGGCGCGGTGGTCGAGCCGTGTAATTTCCAGGCCAAGTTTCCAATTCCCGGTGTGGCCATGGCGCATTACCTGCAGGGCGAAACCCTGATCGAGGCGTACTGGAAAAGCGTGCAGATGCCGGGGCAGGGCCTGTTCATCGGCGAACCGCTGGCGCGCCCGTTTGCCGGCGTTACATTCAATGCCCGTGAAGGCGGCGCTACCATCGAAGCGCGCCTGCTTGCGCCCGGGCTGTACGATGTGCAGGCCGCCCCGTCGATGATGGGCCCGTATCGCACCGTCGGGCGCATGCCGGTTGGCTGGGGCACGCGTGAACTCAAACTCGATAAAATCCCGCCCGTGTATTACCGCTTTGAACGGCACGCCGAAACTGACCCACCGAAACCCTGAGCCTTTGACACACAACCGCTTGGCTTAAGCTGCAGGACATTCACCCTTCGAGAGGTTCACCATGCACATCGGCATTCCCAGGGAAATCAAAAACCATGAATACCGGGTGGCGCTCACCCCCGAAGGTACGCATGAACTGATCCAGTCTGGCCACACCGTCAGTATCGAAACCAGTGCCGGTGCAGCGGTCGGCTTCGACGACGACGCCTATCGCGCCGTCGGGGCGGCCATCGTTGCCACGCCGGCCGAAGCCTACGCCGCCGACCTGGTGATCAAGGTGAAAGAACCGCAACCGGCCGAAGCGTCGATGCTGCGCCATGGTCAGTTGCTGTTCTGCTATCTGCATCTGGCTGCCGCACCCAAACTGGCGCGTGAACTCATGGCCAAAGGCGTGACGGCGATTGCCTACGAAACCGTAACCCGTGCAGGCGGCGGCCTGCCGCTGCTGCAACCGATGTCCGATATTGCCGGCCGGCTTGCCACGCAGATGGGGGCGCAGGGCCTGCACAAGTTGCACGGCGGCAATGGCAAGCTCATCACCGGCATGCCCGGCGTGCCACCTGCGCACGTGGTCATCATCGGCGCCGGCGTGGTGGGCATGGGCGCGGCACGGGTTGCGGTCGGACTGGGCGCTCGCGTCACCCTGATCGACCGTCAGGCAGACAAACTCGCCCACGCCGAGATGCAGTTCGGTGCACGTGTGGAAACCCGGTTCTCGTCGCCCGATGCCATCGCCGCCAGCCTCACGCAAGCCGACATTGTGGTGGGCGCCGCACAGATTCCCGGCCGCCACGCGCCACGCCTGATCAGCCACGCCTTGCTGAAAAAAATGCCGCCCGGATCGGTGCTGGTGGACGTGGCCATCGACCAGGGCGGCATCGCGGAAACCTCACGCCCCACCACCCACAGCAATCCTTTTTTCATTGTCGAAGACGTCGTTCACTATTGCGTCACCAACATGCCCGGTGCCGTGGCCCGCACCAGCACCTTTG
>JANJUT010000283.1 GCA_024710445.1 Thiobacillus sp. | reverse complement strand
GGATTGGACTCCAAAGCTATGTGCTACTCAAATAGGGGGAGACGTCGCTTCAACCCCACCCGCCGCGCCCGGTTGCGCGCCGAACTCGATGCCTACTACGCCAATCTCTACGGCCTGCCCCGCGATGAACTGCGCTACATCCTCGACCCCGCCGACATCATGGGGCCGACTACCCGTCAGAAACCTTCCGCGTGCTCAAAAACAAAGAAATGCGAGAATATGGCGAGTACCGCACCCAACGGCTGGTGCTGGCCGCGTGGGGCCAATTGGAAACAGGAGAATTGCACTGATGTTAACCACACTGCACATTAAAAACTTTAAAGCCTGGAAAGACACGGGTGCCATTCGTCTCGCCCCCTTAACGGTAATTTTTGGAGCCAATAGCGCGGGCAAAAGCAGCCTTGGCCATTTATTGCTGGCGCTCAAACAAACCACCTTATCTGCTGATCGAAAACGCCCACTCCATTTGGGTGACGAAAATGCCTTGATTGATTTGGGCACGTTTAAAGAATGCCTGCATAACCACGATTTGCAGAGTGAGCTGGAATTTGAGCTGGGATGGAAAACGCCAGGTAAAGATCTGGAGGTGCGAGACCCGCTCAGCAAGAAGAAATTTGCGGGCGATGAATTAAGGCTTTTAGTCGCGCTCTCGGCGGATGCCAAGGAGCAGCCGAGAATAGATAAGCTGACCTATCAACTCCTGCGTGATAAAGACACCCAGCTTGCAGTTGATTACAGCAGGGATGCAAAAGGCAAACTTGAAATTGCATCAAACGAGAACAAGTTTGTACGCAATACGGGTAGAAGTTGGCCACTGGATGAGCCAGACAAGTTTTATCGTATCTCCGACCAAAGCCGTGCTCGATTTCAGAATGCGGAATTCTTGTCGGATTTTGCACTGAATACGGAGGCGGCACTGAATAGTGTTTACTACCTTGGGCCACTACGCGAGCACCCAAAACGCATCTATTCATGGTCAGGGGAGACGCCTGAAAGCGTTGGGCAAAAGGGTGAGTTTGCCGTGGCCGCCATTCTGGCAGCAAGTGCGCAAGACCGGAAAATTAATCGTGGCGCTAAGCGACATCTGACACGCTTTGATGCCTTTATCGCGCAATGGCTCAAAGACCTGGGAATCATCGAAAGCTTTGCGGTGAAGCCTGTCGCTGAAGGCAGGAAAGAATATGAGGTTGTGGTCAAAACGCATGCAACAGCCAGCGAGGTGAAAATTACCGATGTTGGGTTTGGTGTCTCCCAGGTCTTGCCGGCACTGGTTCAGTCGTTCTATTGCCCACCGAATTCCACTATCTGGATGGAACAACCAGAAATTCATTTGCATCCTCAGGTGCAGGCCGAGCTGGCCGATGTGTTTATTTCTGCCACGCAAGCCCGCGAAAATGGCAAGGAACGAAATGTTCAATTGATTGTTGAAAGCCATTCCGAACATTTTCTCAACCGCCTGCAACGTCGCGTTGCTGAAGGCACGGTAGCGCCCGAAGAGGTAGCCGTGTACTTCTGCCGCCGTGCTGGTTCCGCTACTGAGCTGGAACCACTGCGCCTGAACATGTTTGGCGAAATCGAAAACTGGCCAGAAAATTTCTTCGGCGATGAAATGGCAGACATTGCGGGCCGTACCTTGGCTGCTATGCAGCGTAAGAAAGACCTCGCCAAGGAGGCAGGCAAGTGACGCGGGCAGTCATTGATACCAATGTATTGTTGGTGGCCAATGGTCAGCATGCTGATGTATCGACGGACTGTGTAACCGAATGTGTGCGGCGTTTGCAGGCGATGCAAAAGTCGGGCATCACCGTGATTGATGATGGCTACCGGATACTGGGTGAATATCAACATAAAACAAGCCTCAACCCACCCAAAGGAGTTGGCGATGTATTCCTTAAATGGTTATTGCGCGAGGCAGGGAGTAGAAAGCGGGTGGAACAGGTGTCGCTGACAGAAACAGCGACAAATTGTTTTGCTGAGTTTCCTGATCCAGCGCTGGAACCCAACTTCGATGCACCTGATCGTATGTTTGCCGCAGTGGCCCATGCTCATGTGGAAAAGCCACCGATTTGGCAAGCGGCCGACTGCAAGTGGCTGGATTGGTGGCCCGCCCTTCAGGTGAAGGGCGTTCGAGTCGAGTTCTTGTGTCCTGACGACGCTTGCCGGTTTTATAGCAACAAGTTTCCCGGCAAGCCTTTGCCTGCGTTGCCGGTGTGATTCATGACCGACTTCTTTCGTTTCCCCCACACCCCGCACCTTGCCTGGCTGGGTGAAGGCTCTCCGCGCGATGACAAGGTGTTGTCACCCAATGAGGTGACTGCCTTGCTTGTGGGTGATGTGGTGGTGGAGGAAAAGCTGGACGGCGCAAACATCGGCCTGTCTCTCGCCCCGGATGGTGGCCTGCGTGCGCAGAACCGGGGGCAATATCTGGCGGAGCCCCATGCTGGGCAGTTTGCCCGCTTGCCCGCTTGGTTGGCACAACACGGCGTAGGCTTACGCGCGGTGCTCACGCCCAACCTGATTCTCTTTGGCGAGTGGTGTGCTGCGCGCCATTCGCTGGACTACGCCGCGCTGCCGGACTGGTTTCTGCTGTTTGATGTGTATGACCGCAGTGCAGGCCGCTTCTGGAGCAGTTCGCGCCGCAATGCGCTGGCAAGAAGTGCGGGGGTGATGACAGTGTCGCAGGTGCTACAGGGAAAAACCACGACTTCCGCATTAAGGCAGTTGGTCGCAAACACCCCCAGCCATTACCGCCAAGGCCCGCTGGAAGGCGTGGTCATTCGCCGCGAATCGGCCGACTGGTGCGAAGCCCGCGCCAAGCTGGTTCGCCCCGATTTCACTCAGGCCATCGACAGCCACTGGCGCAAGCGGGCGATAGAGTGGAATCGCATCGACTATTCAGCAGGGGCTATGGAATGACGGTCAAAAATGTCCGCGACATTTGCGTCTGATTGGGCCGCAACGACAGCAGCCTGCACTATACCGGCCACTCAGCCGGGCCACCTCCAACGGCCGGATTGGCCGAGAAGCGGAAGATCGTTGTGCGCTTTGGATAGACTGCTTAAGCGGCCGGTTCGGTGGGTGGAGCAGGCTCACGACGAAACGGTCCCTCCATCTCATCCATGTAATGTCCAATCGCGTCGGTTTCCCGTTCCAGGAAGCGGTCAACCGCATTCCGGAATTCCTCATGCTCCAGCCAATGCCACGAATGCGTGGCGGTGGGCACCAGTCCCCGCGCGAGCTTGTGTTCGCCTTGCGCACCGCCTTCGAATACCTGCAGGCCATGGGCAATCGCGTATTCGATGCCTTGCTGGTAGCAGGTTTCAAAGTGCAGGCCGGGGACGTATTCCAGCGTGCCCCAGTGGCGGCCGTAGAGCCGCTGGCTGTCCTTGATGCAGAACGAGCAGGCGATGGGCAGGCCGTTGCGGTCGGCCATGATCAGCACCACGTTGTCCGGCATGTTCGTTCGCAGGTCGGCGAAGAAGGCGCGGTTGAGGTGCGGGTCGCTGCGGTGGCGGGCGTAGGTGTCGGCGTAGCAGCGCATGAAATGGTCCCAGTCTTCGTCGGTGCTGTCGCGGCCTTCGATCCAGCGGAAGGTGACGCCGAGCTTGTCCAGCTTCTTTCGCTCCTGACGGATTTTCTTGCGCTTGTCGTGCGTCATCGCCATCAGAAAGTCATCGAAGCTGGCGTAGCCGGCGTTATTCCAGTGGAACTGGAAGCCGCTGCGGTGCATTAACGGTGCATACGATCTTGCAGGGGCTTTAGCCCCTGGCAAGTCGGAGTCCCCGAGCGGTGCGAGTGGGGCAGCGTTGAGTGCCGCATGGTCGGGCTCGGTCGGGAACAGGATGTGGAAGGAGGAAAACCCCATGTCCTGCGTGAGCTTGAGCGCGGCCTGGATCAGCGTGGCGCGGTCGTCGTCGTTCTTCGCCAGCAGGCGCGGACCGGGTACGGGCGAGAAGGGCACGCAGCACACCAGCTTGGGGTAGTAGTTGAGGCCGTGGCGGCGGTAGGCGTCGGCCCAGGCCCAGTCGAACACGAACTCGCCCCAGGAGTGGTGCTTGACGTAAAGCGGCATGGCGGCTTCAAGCTGGCCATCGCGAAACAGGGCGAGGTGCACCGGCTCCCAGCCGATGTCGGGGCCGACGCAGCCGGTGGTTTCCAGCGCATGCAAAAAGGCATGCTGCACGAAGGGCGATTCGCCGGCGAGGGTGTTCCAGGCTGCCGGATCGAGGTCGGCCATGCGTGGAATCACTCGAATGACGGTGCCTGCGGCTTCCGCATCGGCGGGCTTTGCTTCAAAATGCGCGTTTTGCTTAGCGTCCATCAAACATGAACCTGCACGAATACCAGGCCAAACAACTATTGCGATCAGGCAACATTACCACGCCACGTGGTATCGCTGCGGCAAGCGCCGACGCGGCTGCAGTTGCGGCTAACGAACTGGGCGGCGAGGCCTGGGTGGTCAAGGCGCAGATCCACGCCGGCGGGCGCGGCAAGGTCGGCGGCGTCAAGGTCGTCAAAAGCCTTGATGATGTGCGCGCGATGGCGGCGAGCCTGCTGGGCAAGCAACTGGTGACCAACCAGAACGCACCCGACGGCCAGCCGGTGAATCAGGTGCTGGTGGAAGAAACCCTGCCGATTGCACGCGAGCTTTACCTGTCGCTGCTGGTGGACCGTGAAACCGAACGGGTCGCGATCGTGGCGTCGGCCGCTGGCGGCATGGACATCGAGGAAGTGGCCCATGCCACCCCGGAAAAAGTGCTGACCGAGATCTGCGACCCGCTGCTCGGCGTGCAGGATTTCCAGTGTCGCGCGCTGGCGTTCGCGCTGGAATTGAAGGGCGACGCCTACAAGGATTTCTGTCGCCTGCTGCCCGCTTTGTATCGCCTGTTCCTCGCCAACGATTTGAGCCTGCTCGAAATCAATCCGCTGGTGGTGACCAGCGACAACCGCGTGCTGCCGCTCGACTGCAAGATGAGCGTTGAGGACAACGCGCTGTATCGTCGCAAGGCGCTGGCCGAGCTGCGCGACGACAGCCAGATTGACGCCAAGGAAGCCGCAGCCAATGCCGCCAACGTGAACTACGTCGCGCTGACCGGCAATATCGGCTGCATGGTCAACGGCGCCGGGCTGGCGATGGCGACGATGGACCTGATCCAGCTGGAAGGCGGCACCCCGGCCAACTTTCTCGATGTCGGCGGCGGCGCCACCCCGGAGACCGTGGCGCAGGGCTTCAAGATCATCCTGCTCGACCCCAATGTGCGTGCCGTTCTGATCAACATCTTCGGCGGCATCGTGCGCTGCGACGTGATTGCCGAAGGCATCATCCAGGCGGTGAAAGAAGTCGGCGTGAAGGTGCCGGTGATCGTGCGGCTGGAAGGTACCAACGCGGAACAGGGCCGGGCCTTGTTGGCTGAGTCGGGACTGGCGATCATTGCGGCAGAAAGTTTGACGGATGCGGCAAAGCGCGCAGTGGGAGCAGCAGCATGAGTATTCTGGTCAACAAAGACACCAAAGTGATCTGCCAGGGCTTCACCGGCAAGCAGGGCACATTCCATTCCGAGCAGGCGATCGCCTACGGCACACAGATGGTCGGCGGCGTGACGCCGGGCAAGGGCGGGCAGACGCACCTCAATCTGCCGGTGTTCAACACCGTGCGCGATGCGGTGCGGCAGACCGGCGCGCAGGCGACGATGATCTATGTGCCGGCCGCATTCGCCGCCGATTCGATCCTCGAAGCGGCCGATGCGGGCATCAAGATCATCGTCTGCATCACCGAGGGCATTCCGGTGCTCGATATGCTTCAAGTTAAAGCAGCGCTGAATGTGAAGGCCGCACTCAAGGCGAACGGCGCCAGGCTGATCGGCCCCAACTGTCCCGGCATCATCACCTCGGGCGAATGCAAGATCGGCATCATGCCCGGCGTCATCCACCAGAAGGGCCGGATCGGCATCGTGTCGCGCTCCGGTACGCTGACCTACGAGGCGGTACACCAGACCACGCAACTGGGGCTGGGTCAATCAACCTGCGTCGGTATCGGCGGCGACCCGATCAAGGGGCTCGATTTCATCGATTGCCTGGAGTTGTTCGAGGCCGACCCGCAGACCGAAGCGGTCATCATGGTGGGTGAAATTGGCGGCAGCCGCGAGGAAGAGGCCGCCGAGTACATCCGTTCGAACATGAAGAAGCCGGTTGCGGCCTACATTGCCGGGCGCACCGCACCCAAGGGCAAGCGCATGGGCCACGCCGGCGCGATCATCGCCGGTGGCGCGGGCACAGCCGATGCCAAGATTCGCGCGCTCGAAGCCGCCGGGGTGGTGGTGGCGCAAAGCCCGGCGGGGCTGGGCGAGGCCGTTCAGGCCGCACTTGCGGCGCGATGAAGTTCAATACATGAAACTTGGCATTGCCCAACTCAACCTCGTCGTCGGCGACATCGCGGGCAATACGGCCCGCTTGCAGGCGGCTGCGCATGAAGCCCGTGGCGCAGGCGCAGACCTGCTGCTCACCCCGGAGATGTCGATTTGCGGGTACCCGGCAGAAGACCTGGTGCTGCGACACGATTTCACCGCTGCGTGCGAAGTGGCGCTGCATCAACTGGCAGCAGCGGCACCGCCCGAACTCGCCCTGATTGTGGGCTACCCCGAACGCAGCGGCGACGAACTGTTCAATTCGGCCGCACTGTTGCGCGGTGGCCGGGTCGAGACGGTGTATCGCAAGCATCATCTGCCCAACCATTCCGTATTCGATGAACAGCGCGTGTTCGATAGCGGCGACATGCCCTGCGTGTTTGCCTGCGGCGGGCTGAACTTCGGTCTGGTGATCTGTGGCGACATCTGGGAAGCGGGACCGGCTCAGCGTGCGATGGAGGCAGGCGCGGACTGGTTGCTGGTGCCGAACGCTTCGCCCTTTCACCTCAACAAGGAGCACGACCGCGCCAGGGTTGCACGCGCGCGGATCGTCGAAGCCGGGCTGCCGATCGTCTACGCCAACATGGTCGGCGGGCAGGACGAACTGGTGTTCGATGGCGCGTCGTTTGCGATGAATGCCGATAGCGAGATCGTGGTGCAATGCCCTGCCTGGCGCGAGGACCTGTTTTATCTGGAACTGGATGGTGCGACCTGCAGCGGCCCACGGCACGCCTTGCCTGGCGAAGAGGCTGCGGCCTACGATGCGCTGGTGATGGCGGTGCGTGACTACGTCGGCAAGAACGGTTTCAAGGGCGTGCATCTGGGCCTGTCGGGCGGCATCGATTCGGCACTTACCCTGGCGATTGCCGCCGATGCTTTAGGTGCGGACAAGGTGCACGCGGTGATGATGCCGTCGGACTACACCGCCTCCATCAGCGTGGAGGACTCGCGCGACATGGTGAAGCGGTTGGGCGTGCGTTATTCCGAAATTGCGATCAAGCCCATTTTCGATACTTTCCGCGCGCAGCTTGCGCCAGAGTTTGCGGACAGCCCTCTCCCCAACCCTCCCCCGGTGGGGGAGGGGGCGAACGCTAAGCCCACACCGATTAACGATACGACCGAGGAAAACCTGCAGGCCCGCACGCGCGGCACGCTGCTGATGGCACTGTCGAACAAGCTCGGCACGCTGGTGCTGACCACCGGCAACAAGAGTGAAATGGCGACGGGCTATGCCACGCTGTACGGCGACATGGCCGGTGGCTTTGCCGTGCTGAAGGATGTGCCCAAAACCCTGGTGTACCGGCTGTCGAACTACCGCAACAGCCTGTCCGGGGTCATCCCGCAACGCATCATCGATCGCCCGCCGTCGGCTGAACTGCGGCCTGACCAGACCGATCAGGACAGCCTGCCGCCCTACGATGTGCTGGATGCGATTCTGGCTGCCTATGTCGAACGTGACCTGTCGGCGCACGACATCGTTGCCTTGGGATACGATGCGGCCATCGTGCGCAAGGTCATTCGCATGGTGGATTTTTCCGAATACAAAAGACGCCAGGCGCCACCCGGGCCGCGCATCACGCCGCGTAATTTCGGCAAGGACCGCCGTTATCCCATCACCTCGAAATACCGGCCCGAAGAAGTGTTGCCCTGACACCTTCTCCTCACCGGAAGGCCTGTTGATCAAGCTTCACAAAACCATCACATCTTCGAAACACATCCTGAGAACAATGCGAGGTGCGGCATAGCCATGCCGCCAGCCTTTGCCCACTACAACTAGTTTCAGGAGAGTTTTAATGAAGATTTCCACACTGGCCCTGTCCCTGGTCGCGGTTTTCGCGGCCCATGCCCAGGCAGACTCTGTCGTAAACGGCCCCATGTCGTTCAATCCCATCGCCAGCTCAGCGTACGGCATGGAGAATGATGCCGACATCGCCACCACCCCTTACGTGATTCCCCGGGGCTATGTTCAGTCCATCGTCTCCGACGAGTCCAACCTGGATATCTATGTCGCCAACGACTGGCAGGACATGAACACCGTCAACGAGACCGGCAAGCACGCCGGCCGTTACCTGTACCGTACCCATGAAGTGCGCGGTGGCGCTATCGGCAACGACGGAAATTCATTGCGTAACGACGGCGGCAGTGGTGGCGCCGTGTCCGTGGTGGACCTGAAGACCGGTATCGCCAAAGAAGTCGTTGGCCGTGCCGACTGGGAAGCACTCGACGGCATCGTCTGGACGCCGTGGCAGACCGTGCTGTTCGCCGAGGAAGCCGGCACCGCTGCGCGCCCCGATCCCGATGCACCCCAAGCCCAGGCTGGCCTGGTGTACGAGCTCAAGCTCGACAAGCATGACCCCATGTCCGCCGAGAGCGTGACCGTGCGTCCCATGCTCGGCGCACTGGCCCACGAAGGTCTCGAAATCGATGCCGAAGGCAACGTCTACGTTATCGACGAAGACCGCAAGGGTTCGATCTACAAATTCGTGCCGACCACCTACGGTGATCTTTCCAGCGGCCAGTTGTATGCCCTGAAGGTGATCAACGGCGGCAAGACCGGCGCTGCCGAATGGGTTGCGCTCGACATGACCCAGGCCCAGATCAAGGCGCATGCTGCCGCGACTGCGGTTGGCGCCACCGAGTACTGCCGTCCCGAAGACATCGAGCGCATCGACAGCACCCTGTATGTGGCGCTGACCTGCGAAGACGTCGACAACCCCGCCAACACCAGCGGCAAGAACGCTGCCGGTTACAACGTCGGCGCCGTGCTGGCCGTGGAACTGGGTGAAAAGACTTCCGCCAGCTATGTCGTCGCGTCCGGCAAGAACACGCCGTACGAGAACCATGCAACTGCCACCACTGGCTTCGCCAAGGTTGACAACCTGGCCAACGGCCCTGATGGCAAGCTGTGGATGGTGGAAGACAACGACTACAGCGACATCTGGGTGTATGACCCGCGTTCGGAAGACGCCAACGGCGACGGCTACAAGGACGGCGTGCATCTGTTCGCCTCGCTGAAGGACAAGCCGGCCGAGGGTAGCGGGATTTATTTCGGCAAGGATCCGGACACCCTGTTCGTCAACGTGCAGCATTCCGGCACCGGCAACGACAAGACCATGGCCATCACCCGGCAGAGCAAAGGTCATCACACGCATCACGGGCATCACAAGGACTGACC
Source organism: Thiobacillus sp. (assembly GCA_024710445.1). Lineage (GTDB taxonomy): Bacteria > Pseudomonadota > Gammaproteobacteria > Burkholderiales > Thiobacillaceae > Thiobacillus. The sequence continues at coordinate 6,071 of JANJUT010000283.1, read as the reverse complement.
AAACGAGAGGGGTGCTTCAGCCCCTCACGGAAAAGCCCCTGTCATCTGGCAGGGGCTTTTTGTTTTGCTGCCAGTCAGGGTTTGGGTGGCCGTGGCTGAACCGGCTGGCTGAGGGGAGGCGTAAAAACAAAGCGCCATTCGGCATAACTGGCGGTACCGGAAAATCCCTCATATTCCGGTGGGAATCCTGCCGTTTTGAAGGGGACAGCTGTCGACTGGCTGGCAACGCCCAGGATGCCCTCGGTGTCGGGATCGCGTATGAGCACAAACTCGCTGCCGGTGAATGGATCGCGATAGGCACGGCGCAGGTGACGCACGATTTCCGGGCGGCGATGGTCTTCCAGCAGGTCGTCGATACCCTGTGGCAAGCGTGGTTGCGCACGGTCGAATTCATAATAGCTGCGGATGGCCTGGCGGTACTGGCTGCCAATGAACAGCAATTCGACTTCGCGCGCGCGCTGCGCATCGGTGCGCCAGAGGCTTCCCGCCGCCGCCAGCCCCATGCCGATGAGCGCGATCAGCATCAGCACGAACAGATAGGTGAAACCAGACTGGACAGATTTACCAGTCGGCATAGGCGCTGCCGTCGCGCGCCGTTCCTGGCGCGCCGCTCCTGATGTCGTATACGTTGCCGGCCTCGCCACCGGGGGGCGCTACCGCCACCCAGCTATCTGCCCGGTCGGTAATGGGGTCAACCGGCAGGCTGCGTAAATAGCGCGCATCAACCAGTTCGCCGAGGCTGTCAGGGTAGCGGTCGCGGTCGCCATGGTATTTGTCGATGGCGTCGCGCATCACGGCGAGATCCTGCCTGAGGATGGTTTCGCGCGAGGTTTCCAGATGGTTGAAATAGCGCGGCAGCGCCAGCGCCAGCAGCAGCGCGATGATGGCCATGACCACCATGAGTTCGACCAGCGTGAAGCCGCGCCGGATCCGGTTCATCAAGATGGGGTCACCATTCACGATACGCAATGCCATTCAGTCCGGTGGCGGGGGAGAGCGAATACACGTCGTAAACATCACGCCCCGCTGACGGGGCATCGGGCGGACTGGCATAGCTGCGCAGTCCCCAGGTTGAAGCGGGATCGGCCGCCGAGTCGGGGTAGAGCGGGTCGCGCGGCAGGCGGCGCAGGAAATAAATCCTGCTTGCGTCCGGCTTGGTCTTGTCGGCCACGCCTTGCCACAGGACATCGAGGCTGGGCGGATAGCCGCTGCTGTCGGCGGGCGAATCCACACGGCCTTCCTTGACGCTTTGGCGATAGGCATCGAGTGCGCTGCGAATCTTGCGCAGCGCATCGCGAAGCTCGGTTTCCTTGTAACGCTGCTGGGTCAGTTGCGCAAACGGTACGGCCACGCTGGCGAGCAGCGCGAGGATGGCCATCGTGACCATCAATTCAATCAGGCTGAATCCGCGACGCTGCAGCGACATGGCGATTATTCGGTTGGTTCCGGCGGAGCGGGGACGGCCGGGACGGCTGGTGGCGCAGCCGGCTCCTCCGCTGGCCCGGCCGGGGCAGCCTGAGGCAAGGGCGGTGCCGAAATGTCTTGTTCCGGCGCCGGGGTGTAGGGCGAGCTTAGCCCACCGCCAATCGCGTTTTCAGTCCCGCCACGGAATTCGGTCATGGCAGGCTGACGCGTGGCGTCGCTGCGCAATACGCGCGGGGTGATCAGCAGCACGATCTCGGTCTTGTTGCGTTCGTCGCGGTGATCGGAAAACAGGCGTCCCAGCAGCGGGATATCGCCCAGTCCTGGAATGCGGCTGGCCGATTTGCGGTCCTCGTCCGAAATCAGGCCGGCCAGCACCTGGGTCTCGCCATCCTTGAGCCGCAGCGTGGTACCTGCGTTGCGGGTGCCGATCTGATAGGTGAGGGTGCCGTTGCTGCTGCGTATTTCGCGCACGATGTTGGAGACTTCCAGACCGACCTTGATCTGGACATCGTCGCGCATCATCACGCTGGGCTCGACATCCAGTTTCAGACCCACGTCGAGATACGATACCGACTCCGACACCACGCCGGTAGCGGTGGTGTTCGAGGTGATGACCGGGACCTTGTCGCCGATATGGACCTTGGCTTTTTCGCGGTTTTTCACCCGGATGCGCGGATTGGCCAGGATGTTGACATCGCTGTCTTCTTTTTTCAGATTCACCTGGGGGTTGTTGATGGCAATGCTGCCGCGTGTGATATGGCGCAGGCTTTCCAGCGTGAGAGGCAAGGGCGAAAGCGAGGTGCTGGTGGTGACAACCGGAGCGCCTACGGTCGACGAGGTTGCGGTTTCGGTGGTTATGGTGTTCAGCAGCGAAAACTGGCTCGGGTACTGCACCCCCAGATCCATGAATCGCCCACGCTTGATTTCGAGAATCTCGACATCGAGCATCACTTCCGGCTCGGCCAGGTCCTGCACGGCGATGATTTTTTCGGCCAGGCGAATGGCCTCGGGCGTATCGCGCATCACCAGCAGGTTCAGCCGTTCGTCGACATAGACATCCTTGGTCTTGACCAGCATGCGCAGCATGGCCATGGTGGCCTTGGCGTCGGCATTGCCCAGGTAAAAGCCTTTCACCATCAGTTCCTGATAGACCCGTTTCTTTTGCGGCAGGTCGGGATAAATCAGCAGGGTGTTGGCGTTGACGACTTTCTTGTCGAACTGTCCCGTTGCCAGCAGCATGTCGATCGATTCGGATATCGGCGAATTGCGCGCGAACAGCGTGGCTTTCGCATCCAGCCGGACATCCTTGTCGAACACAAAATTGATGCCCGACTGCCGCGCGATCATGTCGAACACATTGCGCAGCGGTGCATCCCGGAATTCCAGCGTGATGCGTTTGCGGTACATCGCAGCCAGTTCGCGTGAACCGAGTTCATCGGAGGCGCGATCAGCCTGGATTTGTTGCAGCAAGGCCTGCGCGCCGATGTGGCCGGGGGATTGTGCCAGTATCAAACGCGCCGCCTGCTCGGCTTCTTCAGGATGGCCTTTGGTCAGCGCCTGGCTGGCAGCCTGCAGGTTCTGCTGGAGCTGGCGCAGCGTGGCCAGACTATCGAGCATGGTTCTGGCACGCGGGTTTTCCGGGTGCATGCTGAGCACTTTTTCCAGCGCGCTCTGGGCGACATCAAAGCGTCCGGCATCCACATCCTGTTGCGCCTGCGCCAGCAGGTCGTTGCTGAGGCGCTCGCGCTGGGTGTGGTAGGTCATCTTGAGATCGATGTTGCCGGGTTCTTCGGTCAGGCCGGCGCGCAGGCGGGCAATGCCGGCTTCAGCCTGCCCGGAAGCGATCAATTCCCGGCCTTCGGTCAAGCCCTTGCTGGCGCAGCCAGCCAAAGTCATCGCAAGCAACAGGGCGGTCAGGCCAATAGTGTGGGTGAGTTTCAACTCATTCTCCTGTGCGCAGGCTGCGCGTCTGGTTCAGCGGTATATAGGTGAAATTCAGCATGCCGCCGGTCACCGGTTCAAGCCGCCACACGCCATCCAGAACCTGGTTGGGGCGCACGCTGACCGGCAGCGATCCGCGCGTCAGGTAGTACGTCGTCTGCCCGGCTTCCTGCCAGCGTCCCATATAGCTGAATGGCAGCGGCGGCGCCTGGGGCGGCGGCGGGGGCGGCGGGGGCACATAACGGAGTGGCGGTGGCGGGGGCGGCGGCACATACCAGGTCTGCTCGGGGAACAGGTTGGTCTGGGTGAGCGCCAATCGGGGGGCGGCTTCCTGGATTTTTGCAGGTGCAGCAGCGGTTGCCGTGGCGGGTGCGAGGGCTGGAAGGCCTCGCATCTGGGCAACAGGCTTTGCCAGTTCAATCTTCGTGTCGTCTGTGGCCGGGCCGTTGATCGCCAGCCAGCCCGACCAGCCGACCACGCCAGCCAGTGCCAGAAACAGTACCGCGCGCCGCCTGGAGTCGTTCATGGCGCTGCCTCCACAAACAGGCTCAGGCGCAGTTCGGCCTGCAATTCATCGGATTCGATGCGGTCGCGTTTCAGCTTCAGTTCATCCAGTGCCAGGTTGGGCAAGCGCTCCAGCGCCGCCGCCAAAAAGGCGTGCAAGGTCGGGTAGTCGGTTTCAATGGGCAGCACCAGCCGCCAGTGCTGCAGCGCGGTGCCCTTGAGCGACGTTACGCTGTATTGGCCGCGCGGCAGTTCCAGTTCGTGCGCCCGCGCCAGTTGTTCCAGTTCGCCAATCAGTTGCGCGGCTTCGCCTGTCGGCGGCAGGCTTGCCAGGGGATTGAGCGGCGCCGCTGGTGCGACTTCACGCACCGTGGCTGCCAGACGCAGGTCCGACAGTCTGGCTTGCTGCGCAATGGCCGCCTGTTGCAGCGAGTCGACCTGGCTCAGTTGCACGAGCAGCGCGGTGGCCAGCAAACCCAGCCCGATCAGGCCCGGCACGCCAAGGACGCGTGCCCATTGCCGAAGCTGCCACAGCCAGGCGCTCATGGGGTGTCCTCCACTGGCGACAATGCGGCTGCGTCTAATTCAATCAGGATATTGAAGCGCACCGGCTTATAGGTATCGTCGGCCTGGACTTCATGCTGCAGCAATTCGGCACGCTTCACCCCGGGTTGCTGCTGCAACGCGTCGATGAATGCAACGGCATCGGCCAGTTGCCGCGCTTCGGCCACCAGTTTCAGCTGTGATTTGGCCTGCGCCGCGTCGAGTGAAACCAGTGCGATTTTTTGGTTGCTGGCAGCGGCCAGTGCCTCGAATGCCGGCTGCCAGGAATACCGCAGCTGCGCCGCCACCCGGGTCTGGGTGACCAGCGCGGCGTCGTCGGTGCGTGCGCGGGGCCGGCTTGCCGACGCGGGACGGGTCTGCTCGATGGCGGCAATCTGCAAAGCCAGGCCAGCCCCGGTTGCGCGCGCTGCCTGCCAGTTCATCCACACCCAGGTCAAAGCGACCAAGCCTGCGAGCAGCAAGCCCATTCCCAGCTTGCCGAATCGGGCGGGGCGCGCATGAAAATCGAAATCGAGCCGTGCCATGCTTAAAGCCTCAGCAAGGCCAGCGCGCCGCTGGCCTCCCGGTCGTGCGGCAGCACCTGCCAGCGCGTGTGGCTGGAAACCGGCGCTGAAACGGCCCCCGTTCCCACCGCCTGTATCCACACCGCGGCGGGCGGCGTGCAGGTGGCCAGGCCGGCTTCGCGCTCGATCAGTTCCGGCAGGGTGGCGATCCAGTCCGTGTCGGCCGGCTGGGCGGCAAGGTGTTGCCAGGCCCGCCGGGTGCCGCCAAACAGGCTCAGCCAGCCCGGCTCGGCCAGTACCCACCATCCTGCGTAGTTGTTGGGTAGATGGCGGGCTGCGGCGCTGGCAAGCGGGTGGATCGCGATGTCGCGAAAGCCGTGACGGGCCAGCAGCGCATCCAGTCGCTGCACAAACACAGCGTCCATCGCCGCACCGACCAGGCCATGGTTCGGGGGCTGGCTCATGACCTCTACCTGCCACTGCCCGGCCTCGTCGCCATAAATGCCGCGCAGGCTGCCCATCACCAGGGCCTGTTCTTCTGCACTGGACAGTGCCTTGCCGGGGGGCGGCGTCAGCACGTGGCGCACAAAGTGCTGCGACACCACCACCTCGACCCGGCGGCCGTGCCAGTCCGGATCGGCCAGCGCTTCATCCAGCAAGGGCAGCAGGCCGGCCACGCCAGGCTCGCCGGTGGTCAGCACCCGGCTGGCGGGGGTGCCGCGTGGACGCAGCAAGGCCACTTCGCCCGGCGCGAGTGCAATGCGCAGGGAATCAGCCAACCAGCGTGACACGGTTGATCTCCTCCAGCGTGGTGTCGCCCGATTTCACCAGTGCGAGCGCGGCCTCGCGCAAGCTGTGGGTGCCGCCGCGAATGGCGGCTTCCTTGATTTGTCCGATGGGTGCGCGGGCCACGATCAGTTCGCGCAGTTCATCGGTCAGCAGCAGGATTTCGGCGATGGCGCGGCGGCCCTTGTAGCCGGTACCCCGGCAGTGGCCGCAGCCGCTGCCCTGGCTGAATTTGAAATCGCGCGTTTTATCGGTGGTCAGGCCGGACAGCTCCAGCAATTCGTCAGACGGCGTTGCCGGCGTGGCGCATTGCGGGCAATTCATCCGCAGCAGACGCTGCGCGACGAT
>JANJUT010000022.1 GCA_024710445.1 Thiobacillus sp. | reverse complement strand
CTCGAACACCTGCACCGCGCCTTCCTCGCCCAGTTCCAGCAAGCCCTTGTTCAACTGCTTGGCGCGCAGTGGATCGCGCAGGCGCGGGCGGCTGAACAGCTCGGGGGCAAAGTAGGGGATGCCCTTGTATTGCAGGGCTTCACCTTCGGTCAGGCTGTCGCCGATGTGCAGCTGGCCGTGGTTGTGGATGCCGATGATGTCGCCGGCCACAGCGTCATCCATGCGGGTGCGTTCGTTGGCCATGAAGACCACGGCATTGGCGATCTTCATGTCCTTGCCGGTGCGGCGGTGGCGTACTTTCATGTTGGGGCTGTAGCGCCCGGAACAGACGCGGAAGAAGGCGATGCGGTCGCGGTGCTGGGGGTCCATGTTGGCCTGAATCTTGAACACGAAGCCGGTGAATTTCGGCTCGGTGGGATCGACCACGCGTTCGACCGCTTCGCGCGGCAGTGGCGACGGCGCCCAGTCGGACAGGGCGCGCAGCACTTCGCGCACGCCGAAGTTATTGATGCCGGAGCCGAAGAACACCGGGGTCTGCTTGCCCGCGAGAAAGTCGTCGAGGTTGAAAGTGGCGCCAGCGCCACGCACCAGTTCGATTTCGGACAGCAGCGTGTCAGCTTCGAGCGGAAAGCGTTCGCGCAGGGCTTCGTCGCCCAGGCCTTTCAGGGACTCGAACTGCTGGTCGGCGTTTTCTTCCCCGGCCTTGAAGCGCAGGATTTCATCATGGATCAGGTGGTACACACCCTGAAAGCGCTTGCCCATGCCGATCGGCCAGGTCACCGGCGCACAGTGGATCTTGAGGATGGACTCGATCTCGTCCAGCAGTTCAAGTGGCTCGCGCACCTCGCGGTCCATCTTGTTGATGAAGGTGATGATGGGGGTGTCGCGCAGGCGGCAGACTTCCAGCAGCTTGATCGTCTGTTCTTCCACACCCTTGGCGGCATCGACCACCATGATGGCGGCATCCACCGCGGTCAGCACGCGATAGGTGTCCTCCGAGAAATCCTTGTGGCCGGGGGTGTCGAGCAGGTTGAAGACGCAGTCGCCGTAGGAGAACTGCATCACCGAGCTTGCGACAGAAATACCGCGCTCGCGCTCGACTTCCATCCAGTCCGAGGTGGCGAACTTGCCGCTCTTTTTGGCCTTGACCGTGCCGGCCAGCTGGATTGCGCCGCCGAACAGCAGCAGCTTATCGGTCAGCGTGGATTTACCCGCGTCGGGGTGCGAAATGATGGCGAAGGTGCGGCGTTTCTTGACGTCGCGGACCAAAGTGGGGTCGCCGGTTGGCACCGGTGCGGGGGGAGTGGATTCCATTGGAGCGTGCATGCGGATATGAAGCAGGCCGCAATTTTAAGCTATTTCGTGACGCTTACCGTTTTGTAATCTGGCGCCAAAGGCATTTCCTGTGGAGTTCGGTCAAACTGCATGGCTGCAAAGGATGGGCTGTGACTTCCCCCTTTGCCGCTTAATCGCATTTGCAGTTGTTCGTGCTGGGTTTTTTGACGCGCTTCTTCTTTTTGACTACCGGCTTGATCAGGTCGGGCACCGATGCCCTGGTGGTGGACAGCACCTGCTCACGCTGGATTTTCCAGCGCTCGCCTTCACGTACCCAGTCCATGCGCTTGGTCACTTCGTCACGATAGTTGGCAGACGTGTAGGTTTGCTTGAATTCCGTGATGGACTTGTTGGCGTCGGGGGTGCTGACTTTCAGATCGTTGATTCCAATCGTGATGTTACCCGGCTTACCAAGGCGGATCGCGCGCTCGCTGGCCCATTGTGCCAGGGGAACCCCCTCTTCGGGCGTAAAGCTTTGAGCGTAGTAGCTGCGATAGCGTGGGAAGTCCTTGCTTGACCAGGCCGCAGTCCATCCGGCCAGTGCCTGCTGGACGGTTTCCGGCGGCGGCGCGGCAGCGGTTGGCGTCGTCAGCATGACCGAAGGCTTGTCAGACGCGGTGACGAGCTTGCTTGGGACCTTGGTCGTGATTACAGGGGCGACGGCAGGACACTGGCTGCCGGCATCCACTTCCAGACGATCCTGCCCGATTTCGCGTGCGGTCGGCAGGCCTTCGCGGCCCACTTGCAGGGCAGATAGTAGATTGCCCATGCCGGCCAGCGTGCGCATGTGCGCAAGGGCATGTTCGTAGGTGGCGTTGATGTAGGCACGCCGTGCCTGGAAATATTCGTTTTCGGTGTCGAGCAGGTCGAGCAGGGTGCGTTGTCCGATATCGAACTGCTTGCGATAGGCTTCACGGGCTTTTTCGATGGCCAACTGGTGCTGGTCCAGATAGCCCAGCTGCTGGGACAGATTCTCGATGTCATTGAAGGCGATGATCAGGGTTTGCCGAATATCGCGGCAGGCCTTGTCGCGCAGATCCCTGGAGAGCGCGAGCCGATCGGCATATTGCCGAACCAGTGCACGGTCCGAGCCACCCTTGAACAGGTTGTAATTCAGTACGACTTCGACAATCTGGTCATCACTCCGCCCGCTTACGCCGCTGTCGTTGAACGCAATGTCCTTGCTGGCACGCAGGTTGACGCGTGGCAGGAAGCCGGACTGCCGGCCATGCGCATCAGCCTGGGCTGCACGCACGTTTTCAATCGAGGCATTGAACGCGGGATTGCCCTGATAGGCCTGTTTCAAGGCTTCTTCAGGCGTGGCTGGGATCCCCTGCTTGAGTAATTCGGGCATCACCAGTTCGTCCGGGGGCAGCTCCCCCACGATGCGCTGGTAGCGCGCGCTGACGTCATTCAAATTACTGGCTTCGGTCAGCAGGTTGGTGTGAGCCAGGGCCAGGCGACCGCCTGCCTGCTCGAGGTCGACCCGGCGGCCTACGCCTGCCTGCACGCGCTGCTGGATCTGGTCGAACACCTGCTCATGCTGGGAAAAGTTTTCCCGAACCAGTGTGGACAGTTCACGGTAGCGCAATACGTCGAGGTAGGCGCGAGCGGCTTCCAGTGCAGTGGATTCGGACGCATCCAGAATTTCGTAATAGCGGACAAGCTTGGTGTAATTCAGCTTGGCCACTTCATCGCGTGTCGCAAAACCATCGTAAATCATCTGGTTCAGCGATAGCGTGGCGCCACGGCGGGTCATGCTGGTGGTGGACTGGCCAGGTGAGGTGAGGTGTTCCCGGCCGATGCCCGTACTCAGGTCGACGCGTGGGTAGTAGCCCCCTTTTGCAACATCCTGTTCATTCTGTGATGCAAGAAAGGCGTTCCAGCGGGCCTGCACCTCAGGATTGCTTACAATGGCTTTTTTGACGGTGTCTTGCAGCGTGACCACCGACTGGGCGCTGGCGCATGGGGGAAATAGCCCCATCAGCAGTAAAACCAGCGCAGCTTTTCTTGCGAGCATTCCTTCAGCCTCCTGGAACGTGTCCGATAACTAGATATGGTCAACAGTACGGCATTCTGACAGCAAAATTTATACCAGAGTGTTCGCTAATTGTTATTTATCATGAACGGCATGCTCGGAATCAGCTTCAGGTAACCGTATTGACGCCCTTCATCACAAGCAAGCTTGAAAGATTGCGCACTGGCAGGAGTTTCTGCCAGTTGAGTCGTATCGTTTCTTGCTGGGTGGGCGCTTTGAAAGCATTATCAAAGCCTGCCATCCGCGGGATCGCCGCTTATTGGGCGGCCAGCTGATGTTTGAAACCGTAAAATGTTTCTTGCGTTGCCTTGAGTCGCTCAGTTCGTGGGGCCGCCTCAATAAAACGCTGTTTTTAGTGCTTATTGATTCGTCCTCCCGCACTGTCTTACACAGCCGGGGCAAGTCGGCCTTCAATATCGCTTCAAACTTCATCAGGCCGAATCAATAAATGTCGATATATCGACGGCTCGCCGAAATCCCCGGCTTATTCAAAGCGATTGTTTTTTTGATCTGCAGCGCAGGCCTTGCCCTGGCAAATGCCGATATTGATCGACTGTTGTTGCTGGCCAGCCAGCGCTATGGCGATTCGGGCGCAGCTTCGGTGGCCGCATGGCGCGATGTGCTGAGCCAGGCTGCCGGCCAGCCCGATGCGATCAAACTGCGCCGGGTCAATGATTTCTTCAATCGCAGAACCCGTTTTGGCGACGACAGTGACATTTGGGGCAAGCCGGATTACTGGGCGACGCCACTTGAAACGCTGGGGCGTGCCCAGGGCGACTGCGAGGATTTTGCGATTGCCAAATATGTGACGCTGAAGTTGCTGGGGGTTGCACCCGAGAAGCTTCGGCTCACCTACGTCAAGGCCCGCATTGGCGGACCGCAAAGTACCGTCGTCCAGGCCCATATGGTCCTGAGCTATTATCCTGCCCCGGATGATGAGCCATTGGTGCTGGATAACCTGATTTCAGATATACGGCCTGCTTCTCGCCGCTCCGACCTGATCACAATCTTTGGCTTTAATGCCGAGGGCCTGTGGGTGGGCGGTGTGGCGCCGCGAGGCAACGCCTCGCAGCGGCTATCAAAGTGGCAGGCTGTGCTTGCCCGGATGCGCGAAGAAGGAATCGAATGAAACACTACTTGAACAGGGAAATCTCATGTCTCTAACCAAGCAACTCTGGCTGGCTATCGCGGCCATCATGACCATTGCCTTCGGGATCAGTTTTCTGGTCAGCGCATGGTCCGCAAAAACCTATCTTGAAGATCAGCTGCGGCTGAAAAATATCGACAACGCCAATTCGCTGGCCCTGTCGATGTCGCAGATCGAAAAAGACCCGGTCCTGATTGAATTGCTGATCTCCGCACAATTCGATATTGGACACTACCAGAGCATCAGGCTCACTTCACCGACTGGCAAGGTCATGGTGGAACAGATGAGCGATGCAGTGGCCGATACGGTGCCTGCCTGGTTCGTGCGCCTGATTCCCCTGCGCACCGACCCAGGCGTTGCCCTGGTGCAGGATGGCTGGCGGCAATATGGAAAACTGACCGTGGTGAGCCAGAATCGTTATGCCTACCAGGCCCTGTGGCGCGGCAACCTCAGATTACTCTACTGGTTTTTGTTCAGCGCGTTTGTGAGTGGCGTGATCGGGACGGTAATCCTGCGTGCCATTGCGCGGCCACTGAAGGAAGTGGTGAAGCAGGCCGAGGCGATTGGAGCACGTCGATTCATCACCATCAAGGAGCCGCGCACGCGGGAATTCCGCAGCGTGGTGCGAGCCATGAATGCGCTGTCCGGGCAGGTGCGCGGCATGCTCGATGAGGAATCGGCACGTCTGGAACAACTGCGCCGCGATGCGCAGCATGATGCGCTGACCGGCTTGCTGAACCGCGAACATTTCCTGAAGAAAGTTCAGTCCGAGCTGGAGGACGAGAATTCACCGCCAGCCGGTGCGCTATTCATTCTGCGTTTGCCTGAGCTCATCCAGTTGAACAGGCAACTGGGTCGTGAAGCCACGGATGTGTTGCTGAAACGGGTGGCGGGTGCGCTGGAGGAGTCTTGCCCGGATGAGCCCTGCCTGATCGGTCGCCTGAATGGTGCCGATTTTGCAGTGTTGGCGCCGGACGTGGAATCGCTTGATGAACTTACGCAGAAGATTTATGCGCGCGTGCGCTTGTCGATCAGCGATCCCAGCACGACATCGGAGCACACCGTGCTGCTGGGGGCGGCGGTGTACCGGCACGATGACCCAATCTCCCAGGTGCTGTCGCGTGCCGACATGGCCTTGAACCGCGCAGAGCAGGAAGGCGGCAGTGCGGTTGAAGCTGGCGAACTCAACGTCGAGTGGAAGCCGGCAGCCAGTTTGGTTGCAGCATGGGAAGTTCTGATCGAAACCGCCTTGAATCTGAAGCGGGTCCAGTTTGCGACTTACCCGGTTTTGAACGGGAAGGGCGAACTGATTCACTACGAGGCCCCGGCACGAATGCAGATCATCCAGAGCTCACTGTGGATGTCGGCGCAGGAGTTCATGCCGTGGTCGAGTCGCCTGGGGCTGACCGAGCGCATTGATGAAGCGGTGTTTGAACATTCCCTGAGCTGGCTGGAAGAAAATGATGGCCCTTTGTGCATCAATGTATCGCCGCAGTCCGTATGTGACCCGATGCTGACGTCACGCTATTACCAGGCGCTCAAGCACCATCCGCAGGTGGCGAAAAAACTCTGGATCGATATTCCCGAGTTTGTCGCCTACCGGCATGCCCGTGAGTTTCGCGTGTTTTGCGAAGCGCTTAAATCGCTTGGCTGCAAGATTGGCCTGGAGCATGTGGGCAACCAGATTTGCCATATTGGCGAACTCTATGACGTGGGTCTTGATTATCTGAAGATTGATAGCGCGATCATTCGTGATATCGACCAGAATCCCGGCAACCAGACCTTCCTGCGCGGCCTGTGCACGATTTCACACACCATGGGCATGATGACCATCGCCGAGGGCGTGCTGAGCCAGCGTGAGGTGGGATGCTTGCAGGAACTGGGATTCGACGGCATGACCGGACCGGCCATCGTGCTTGCCTGAAAACGCTGACGCAGCCTTCATGGCTGCGCGTCAGTGCGTTGCCAGCATTGAGCGCGCGTTAAATCGTCTCGTTGGCCCCGCCGAGCAGATCGAGCGCACCCAGGGATTGACGCATTGAACGACGCTCCATCAGTTTCTCCTGTGCCGGGAGCGGCAAGTCGGTGAAGCGGATCAAGTCGCGCGAAATCAGCAAATCGATCAAATCCTCCAGCACCCGCACCAGCCGCATGTCGGATTGCTGGAGTGTGCTCTCTTCCACCCCCATCTTGTGCATGAACGCCAGCAGTTCGGGTGAACAGGAGGGCAGTTCGATCATGCCTTCTCCGGGCTGCAGGCTGACCGCGATGATCCGGCCCTGTTCGTCGCGCTTCACATAAGGCATTCGTGGTTTCTCCAGTAAGCCCGACCCGCTTGAAAGTGGGTCGGGTTTGTTCAGTCGGTGATCAGCTTGCCTTTGGAGAGCAGGTCCTGAATGATCTGATGATCGGACGTGCTACCCGTGACCAGGTCGATACTACTCAGGTTGATGATCTGGTCTGGGCCGGACATGGCAGCTCCCTGTGATTTCACTTCGATCACTGTCGAGTTGGTGGCCGAGTCGTAGTTGAAGTGCAGGTAATTCGCCAGATTGCCCACATCTGTTCCGCTATGCAACTCCCCTTGTAATAGATCGCGCAGGTCGATCTTGTCGCTATTGATCGCCTGATCAAAATCGGTGACCGTGTCTCGTGCGGGGGTGCCCGTCGTGCCACGATCACTGAGGCGCCAAGTGAACGTGTCTCCACCGATCAGGCCGGACAGGGTATCGTTGCCGGCGCCGCCAATGAGCGTGTCGGCGCCGGTGGTGCCCGTGAGCGTATCTGCCCCGCTGGTTCCAGTCAGGGTGCTGCCTTCGCGCGACACGTTCAGGGTCAGCAGGCCCGATGAGGTATCGCCATCTGCGTCAGTGAGTGAGAATCCGATGGATTCAGTGACCGTTCCGGTCATGGTGCCGGAGGGCGTATAGGAATAACGTCCATCGTCCATGTCCACCACGAATATCCCACCCTTGGAGGTTGTGATGGACAGTTCATGGGTTGTGCCATCGTAGGTATACCCCGCGCCGCCCGATCCGCTGATCGAGACCGTGCCCGCTCCGGAATTGAAAGTGTAGGTGGATCCATCGATCGAAACAGCTGGCATGTACCCACCATCCGCCCCCCCTCCACTGCCAAACGAGACATTGCCAGTCAGTAGGTTGCCCGTCGTTGCCGGGGGTACCGTGCCCTGGAGCACCGTCGACAACTGCGACATATCGGTCACGACCGCGGCATTGGTGTTGGCGCCGGCCCCGGTTCCGTCGTAGGCGATCGGATTAAGCAAGGTCTGTGCATTGGCCGGCAGGCCGGTGCCGACTCCCAGCGCATAGGATTTAACTTCATTGTTATTGAGGAAGGTTGTCCAGGTCGATTCCTCGCTTGCCTGAATTCCCAGGTCCGTACTGGTTGAGTTTGTGGTTCCTGTCAACTGGTTGGTATTGCCTGCTCCGCGGGTTGGCTCACCATCCGAGATGAAATAGGACACATTCTGCGCTCCGGCAATTTTTCCTGCGTTGGCAAATGCGGTAATCGCATCGCCCAGGGCTTCATCGTAGTTGGTGGAGCCGCCCGCGGTCAGGGAATTGATCTGGCTCTTGCCGGTGGTGGCGTCGACCCAGACGCTGCCGCTTGCGTTCGCCGTGGTGGAGAAGTACACCACCCGGACGGCCACATTGCCCAAGCCATCGTAGCTGTCGATCAGCTGGTTGATCGCAGTCTTGGCGGCCTGCAACCGGGTTTGTCCGGCGATGCCGGAGGGATCCCCCATGCTGCCCGACACATCCAGGATGACCATAAGATTGGTGTTTTGCTGCGGAACCGTCACAGCCTGAGTGAGATTGCCGACCGTTGCACTGTCGTCCTCAATGTTGACAGTGAGCGTGCCGGTCGTGGTTGCCACGCCATCGGTGGCGCTGACCTGGACATTGAAAGCGAGAACATCCTCCACGTTGGCTGTCGCATGATCGATCGCTTTGGACAAGGTGACCGTGTAGTTGCCATTGTCGGTCATGGCAATCCGCACAACCTCGGCTCCGCCGGCGCTACCGACAAGTGTGTTGGTGCCGGCGCCGGTCCAGGTGACGGCCACGCCGCCCGAGGTCAGGGCAGGTGGCGTGCCCGGCCAGGACAGCGTCACGGTCGGCGTAGTGCCGTCCGGGTCGGAAATGGCCATGCTTCCGGTCATTACAGTCGCATTGGTGGTGTCGGTCGGCGCACCCAGCGTGTCTATCAGACCATTGTTCAGCCCTTCTTCCGACACCGTGGCAGAGGCTGCTGACGTACCAATGAATGGCGCTGCATTGCCTGACATCAGGGTCACGTCGATCAACCCGCTTGCCGTATCGCCATCGGCATCGGTGAGCGTGTAGTCCAGGGCCAACGGAATGTCCGAGAAATAGTCGTTTGCCGAAATTGCCGAAAGGGCAATCCGGAATTCTCCTGAACCCGCAGGCGCGCTGATCTGCAGATTGGTGAAATACAAAGCACCGCCCGTCAGGGGAATGTTGAGAGGTACGTCTGCGTTGCCCACGCCGGAGACGCTACCAGAGTAGGTGATCGTGTTGCCCGAATAGTCGATGGCCGCCGTCACACTCCAATTGAGGGTATAGGGTGCGCTACCCTGACCTTCAACGAGTATGTCCATGCCACGAACCTGACCAGGGTTTCCGGCCACGTCGGTGAAGGCCATGAACAGTTTTTCGCCTGGATTGAACCAGTTACCGCCGAGGCCGATCCAGTTGTTGTTCGTGTTGACGGTGGTCGAAACGCCAGACCCGTCTACGGCCGTCATGCTGTCGACCAGGTAGCCGCCGAAGCCGAGATCGAGGTTGCTGATGTTGCCGCCACTGATCACTGTGTAAGTGCTCTCTGAGCCTTCAACGCCGAGGCGGCCCAGGGTATTCAGCAGTTCGAAACTGTATTGTGGATGGTTGTTCGCATCGACGATGTTCGGGTTGATCGTTGCGCGGAAAATCAAGGTGCCATCGGCCAGCTGTCCCGTCAGTGTTCCGTTGCCGTTGTCGACGTAGAGCACCGGATTTCCATCAAAGACCAGTGCAGGCAGCGCAGCCGTGTTCCAACTGACTGCCGTGATGTCGTTAGAGAGCGTTGCCTGGCCAAGGAAGCCGGACTCTACGTAGCTGCCATCATTTTCCGTGGTGATCGTTTTGCTTCCGGAGACGGATGGTGCATCGTCACTTACAGTCACGTTGAAGACCGAACTTGTGAATGGATTCCCGTTCGCATCCAGCGCCATCAGCGTCAGCGGGATGTTCAGGCTCTGGCTTTCACCAGCCAGAACCGCATGGTCGATGCCGCGCAATTGCGTGAAGGTATAGCCATCGTTCACTGCGTTCAGGGTTACGGTGAATACCGTACCGCTGGCGCTGCTTGCCGTCAGCGTGCGGCTCGCGCTGTTCCAGGAATAGGTAACCGCTTCGCCATTGGAGGTCAGGCCGGAGGTGCCGGAATCGCTGATCGCCAGAGTGACGCTCGGCGCCACGTTGCTGATGACGCCGGTGTGGACGATGTTGTTGCCGGCAATCGCATCGCGATTCTCGTTGACGTCGTCGTCGTCGCTGGTGGTGCCAGACACCACGATGGCATCGTTATCGGTGATCGTCGCGGTGCCGGAGGCCGAGCCGTTGGCAGTGCCGCCGCCGACCACGGTGGTCGTGAGGGTGAAGCTTTCGGATCCCTCGACGGTCGTGTCGTTGGTGACGGCCAGGTGCAGCAGAACGCTGGTGCTGCCCGCGGCCATGCTGACGTTGCCGGAGACCGTGCTCCAGGTCGCGCCGTTGTCAGTCGAGACCTGGAGCGTGCCGGCCGCGGTGGTGTCTGTGCCGATCGTGGCGGTGCCGCTGCTGAGGCTGGGGGTGAACACCACCGGGCTCGTGCTCGGATTGCTGAGGCTCACCGTGAACTGGGCGTAGCCACCTGATTCCTCAACGCTCACGCTGGAAACAGCGATCGTTGGCATGTCGTTGTCGGTGCCGCCCGCGCCGGTGCCGTTGTCGAGGATGGTGCCGACGCCGGTTGCCGTGGCAAGGGTAGCGTTGGTCGCACTGCTCAGGGTGACGTTGAAGGTTTCCGATCCTTCGTACCTGTTGTCGTTCAGGATCGGAACCGTGATGGTCTGGCTAGTCATTCCCGGAGCAAAGGTGAGCATGCCGCTGGCGGCCGTGTAGTCGTTGCCTGCGCCGCTCAGCGCGGTGCCATTGCTGGTGTCGTAGTTCACCGTCACGGTCTGGCCGGACGCTGCGCTCAGGGTGACGGTAAAGGTGGCGGTGCCGGCGGCTTCGTTCACTGTGACGTTGTTGATCGACAGGCTGGGCGTCGCGTCGTCGTCTGTGATCGTCGCCGCGCCCGTGGCAACACCACCCGGATTAGTCACTGCCATGCCTGCGGCTTGCGTAGCAGTCAGGCTGAAGGTTTCGTTGGCCTCGTCCAGCGCGTCGCTGGTGATCGGCGTGCGCACCAGCACGCTGGTCTGGTAGGCCGGGAAGGTTGCTTCCGTAGCGGCTATCCAGGTCG
Source organism: Thiobacillus sp. (assembly GCA_024710445.1). Taxonomy (GTDB): domain Bacteria; phylum Pseudomonadota; class Gammaproteobacteria; order Burkholderiales; family Thiobacillaceae; genus Thiobacillus. Next base: position 422 of record JANJUT010000022.1, on the reverse strand, counting down.
CGCCGCCGTCGGTCGAAACTTCGAGCGCGGGCCCGAAGTCGCTGCCGCTTATAGCGCTGCCGCTCGTCAGCGCAAGATTGACTGTGGTGGGTTGGCTGCTGGCATTGGACAGACTGACCGTGAATTGGGCATAGCCGGAGCTTTCCGTGACAGTCGGGCTGGACACGCTGAGCGTAGTGGTGTCGTTGTCGGTAATCGACGTGCTGACGCTGCTGCTTGTCCCGCTGACGGCCAGGCTTTCAAAATTGCCGCCCGTTGCGCTGGCAATGCTGACGACCAGATTCTCGGCTGTCTCGACCAGTGCATCATCGATGGTGGCGAGACTGAAATTGGCGGAGGACGCTCCGGCCGGGATGATTACGCTGACCACGCCGGTGAAATCGGTGCCGTTGGCCGCCGTGCCGCTGTAGCTCAGATTGACC
>JANJUT010000021.1 GCA_024710445.1 Thiobacillus sp. | reverse complement strand
CGGGCTCGATCGGCGGCCGCAGCGGCGTGGACTGCGCGCGCCGCTGCTTGATGGTCTCGAGCTGCGCCTGCTTTTCGTGCTCCAGATAGCTTGGTGTGCCGCCCGCCGATTCCGCGTAGTCCGCAACATAGGTCCAGCCCGATTCGTCGATCGAGCCGATGGCGAATTCCGGATTGAACGGCGCGCGCAGCTTGCGCACCAGCACCACGTCGAGTTCACCGCCCAGCGCCCGTGCCAACCGCTGCCCCATCGGCACCGCCCCACGCGGAATGGCCAGAATCAATGGATTCTGTCCCTTGTACGCCTGCAGTGCATCGGCCAGTTGGTCGGCGGCCTGATTTCGATTGGCAAAAGTCATGGCGTACTCCCTTGTTAACTATCTCATTCTAGTCATCTCTGGGCTGACACCTGTTCTTGGATCCGGTCGCAAGGCTTGAACATCGTCTTCCTGCGGACCGGACCATCCCCCCGCAGCGGATATTCAATTCAACCCAGGCTGGAGTCCAACCGGATCATGTTGTGCAATTAGCACAAATTTGTCTATTATGTGCAATGTAAACATGCATGGCATGACAGAAGGAGCATTGAATGAGCCTCGCAGTCGCACCTGATATCGATCAGGCCAGTGTCCTGGCGGAAGCCTTGCTCAATACCGGCAAGTCTTTGGGCATGAGCCAGACTGAACTCGGTGAAGTCATCGGCAAGGATCGCACGGCCATCAGCCGCGGCCGCATCGATCCTGGCAGCAAGGCCGGCGAACTGGCGCTGCTGCTGATTCGCTGCTATCGCGCGCTCTATGTGCTGGTGGGGGGTAATCCCCGGCAGATGCAGCACTGGATGCGCACCGAGAACCTGCACACAGGCGGCATCCCTGCCGAGCAAATTAAAACCGTGCAGGGTTTGACCACGGTGCTGGCCTATCTGGACGCCATGCGGGGCAAGCTGTAAGTGATCGATTGGGCAGGGTGTCTGGCCGATGCCGTACCCGTCAAGCTGTCGGGCGTTCTGCTTCGTCTGGTGGAAAGCCAGGAACAGGTGGCGACCAATCAACTGGTCAGTTCGCTTGACCGGCAGGCGGTGCTGGAAGACATGCTGGAGACGACCAAGCCGAATTTGCGCAAGGGTACCGAGCGGCTTCACTATTTGCTGGCCACGCCATTTCGCTATCCGCCGCTGAAATACGGTTCCCGTTTCGGGTCGCGTAGCGAACCCAGCCTGTTCTATGGTTCGCTGGAAGCCCGGACCGTGCTTGCCGAGGCAGCCTATTATCGCTTCGTGTTCTGGTATGGCATGGCCCGTCCGCCCAGCGGCAAACTGGATACCCAGCACACCCTGTTTGGTGCGGCTTTTCGGACGGATCAGGGCCTGCGCTTGCAGGAACCGCCTTTCGCCATGCATCGCGAAGCGTTGAGCAGTCCGTCGGACTACAGCGCAAGCCAGGTGCTTGGCACGCAGATGCGCCTGACTGGCATCGAGGCATTCGAATTCATTTCCGCGCGCGACCCGAAGCGGGGAATCAATGTTGCCCTGTTCACGCCCGAAGCCTTCGCCAAAAAGGCGCCTGTTTCGCAAGAGGCCTGGCTGTGCGAACTGACTGGCGAGCGTGTTCGTTTCCGTGCAGCCTGGGGGCGCGATACCCATGATTTTCCGCTTGCCTTGTTTCAGGTGGCGGGCAGGCTGCCATGGCCGGCCTAGCCTGGATTGCGCGTTGCTTCGGTTACACTCGGCGCCAGAAGCGCTGCACTGCTCCGAGCCCCATTTTCTGAAAGCAATACGAGCCTATCCAAGGTATGACTCCAACCAACGCCAAACCCTGTCCTTTTTGCCAGCTCGACCCGCTTCGCATCGTTGCCGAAGACGAATTGACCGTAGCCTATCGCGATGGCTTTCCCGTCTCGCTCGGCCATACGGTCATTATTCCGCGCCGCCACTTCGCTACCTTGTTCGATGCCAGCGAAGCCGAGCAGGCCGCGTTGCTCAAGATGCTGGCGCAGGCCCGGACGATTCTGGACAAGCACCATCAGCCGGACGGCTACAACATTGGCATCAACCACGGCCAGGCAGGCGGCCAGACCGTGCCGCACTTGCATATTCACCTGATCCCGCGCTACCGCGGTGACAAGGAAGACCCGCGTGGCGGAGTGCGCTGGGTGCTGCCGGACAAGGCCAGGTACTGGGCGTGAGGCGTGCTTGTCGGTTCAGGTGTCGAAGCACGGGTTTGACCTGATGTTGCCTGACCAATCCGGCAGCAGCAGAGCTGGTGGATGTCAATGCCGGGCTGCCAGGCTGCTTGAGCGTTCTGTTAACAATATCTCGAACTCTTCGGGCGGAACCGGCTTTGAGAACAGATAGCCTTGCGCATAGTCGCATCCGGCGTCGGTCAGCAGTTTTTGCTGTTCCTCTGTTTCCACGCCTTCGGCGATCACTTTCAGGCCGAGTTTGTGCGCCATCACGATGATGGCCTCGGACAGCGCCATGTCGTTGGGGTCGGTCACCAAGTCGCGCACGAATGACTGATCGATTTTCAGGTAGTCGATATCGAATTTCTTCAGATAAGAAAGTGATGAGTAGCCGGTACCGAAATCATCAATCGAAATCTGCAGGCCCGCGTTGTGGCATTCATGCAGTTTTCCGACAATGTCGTGATTCGAGGCCAGCAACAAGCCTTCGGTAATTTCAATGTTCATGCTTTTCCCGGGCAATTCCAGTTCCCGCAGATAATCGAACCAGCTCAGACATGGGCTGCCGGTATTTTTTCCGAACTGGACCGGTGACACGTTCACGCTAAGCTGGAACGCCGGGTGATATTGCATTCTCCAGCGTTTTACCTGACGTGCCGCCTCCCTGAATATCCAGTCACCGATTTCCATAATCAGTCCGGTTTCCTCGGCTAGTGGGATAAATTCATTCGGGCCAATCAGGCCAAGCTTGGGATGCTGCCAGCGGATCAGCGCCTCTGCTTTATCGACATGCCCGGTAGCCAGGTTCAGGATGGGCTGGTAGTAAATCAGGAATTGATTGGCTGCCAACGCACCATGCAACTCGTTGATCAGGCGTAGTTTGGCCTGGGCTGCCTGCTGCATGGACTGAGTGAAATAACTGAAGCGGTTGCGTCCCGCGCTTTTGGCAGCATACATTGCCTGGTCGGCATGCTTGAGCAGATTGTCCATTTCGGTGGCGTCGTCTGGATAGATCGTGATGCCGATGCTGGCGGATACATGGGCAGTTTCTTCTCCCAGCAGGTACGGTTCTGCCAGACGTTGCAGGATGCTTTCCGCCACCCGCTCGATATGGCCGGTGTCGTCAAGCTCTGCCAGGATTACGGTGAACTCATCCCCCCCCATGCGTGCAACGGTATCGGTCGTCCGCACACAGTTGCTGATGCGATGCGCCGCTTCCTTCAGCAGCGTGTCGCCCAAATGATGGCCGAGCGTGTCGTTGATTTCCTTGAAGTTATCGAGATCGATGTACAGCAATGCTATTTTCAGGCCGGCGCGCTGAGCCTTCTTGATCTCCTGCTCCAGGCGGTCGTGGAACATGTGGCGATTGGGCAATCGGGTCAGGGCGTCGAAGTTGGCCTGGTTCCAGATCAGCTCCTCGGATTGTTTCTTCTGGGTGATGTCGCGGATGAAACCGTTGAACTCATACCTGCCCTTTGTTCTGACTGCGGTGATGGTCAGCTCGATGGGAAATTCGTGGCCATCGCGATGCAATCCCAGCAACTCGGCCCGGGAGTTCAAAATGGTAAGTTTGCCGCCAGACAGAAAGCGCTGCAGCCCCTGCTGGTGTGCTTCGCGGTATTGATTCGGGATGATGGTTTCGTGCAATACCCGCCCGATCGCTTCCTCACGCGTCCAGCCAAAAACCTTTTCCGCCTGACGATTCCAGCCGATGATGATGCCTTCGGTATCCATCTGTACCACGGCATCCATGGCCGTCTCGATGGTGGCGCGCAGGCGTATTTCATCTTCAAGGTGTGTTTCGAGCATGGCATTGAAGCCATCGGCCATCTGGTTGAAGCTGTCGCCTACCTGGCTCAGTTCATCGCGCGTGTTGAGCCTGACGCGCGTTTTCAGGTTGCCGCCGGCAAAGGCGCGAGCAGCTTCGGTGAACGCCCGGATGCTGCCGATAATGACGAAGAAATTGCCAACCGCGAAGTAGATCACGGTCAGAAATAACAGCATGGTGGTGCCGATACTCAGGTACAGTTTTTTCTCCGCCCTGGCAATCCGTGCCTTGATGAGCGCTTCTGTCGTCGGCAACAGCGTTACGTATATTTGCGCGTAGATGTTGTTGATCTGTGCGGTGGCCATGTCCAGAAAGACTTCCGGGGGCGTGGCAAGGCGACCTGAAATAATGTCCGATTCCACAAGATCGACAAGCTGCTGCTTTGATGAAGCAACATCATCGGATACCGCCGAGAGCGTATTTCGCAGCGTCGGGTTGTGGGCGTTTGTTTTCTCGAGATTGCTATTGAGGAATTTAAGCGTATGGGCGAACTCGCCAATCGTGACCTTCAATTCCACCTTCTGGGATTCACTGACCTGCTTGCGGGTCAGAATGCCTGCACCCCATGCCCGAATCTGTCCGAGATGCTCAAGGGTATGGGGCAACTTGGTGATGAATGTGTCGATCAGGTAATACGATCCGATCTCGGAATCCAGAGTCAGTGCGTAGTCATCGCTGATGGATTCGCTGAGTAACTGGAGTTGCTCGACCAGACGAGTATGCGCGACGAAGTTTTCATTGGCTGTCCAATGGAATCCCTCTTTGCGTAGTTGATCCCATTTTTTCTTGATGTGCTGGAAGTTTTCGCTGGAGGCCTGGTTGGAGGGTAGCTTTTCCTCCAGGACCTTGAGTGCTTCGCTAACCTCCACCTCCTTGAGGGCAAGTCTGTCCCTCATCGCTTCGTTGCCGATGAGCAGTACCGCCGATATCCCACGATGCTGCTGCATGGCTTGTATGGTGCGTGAAATGGGCTCGAGCAGCGCGAGGCCTTGCAATTGGCGCTGAGAGGTTTGGATCGTCTGATTGAGGCTGGTATACAGGCCAGATACCACCAGCACGATAGACACCAAGGCCATCGATCCGAGTAGCGGCAGTTTTCTCGTGTAGTTCAGGCGCGCCATCAGGGTGATGGCAGGGGAAAACAATGAGCGAATATTCAGATTCAAAGATTTCATACGCCGTCAATTTTCAATGGATGCTTGATGGTCACAGACGAAAACATTTAGCAACAATCGTGCCGGTGAACATCTCGTTAAATCCGTATAAGTTTTATCAGGGATAGCGAGCAGTTGATGGCAGATCAACCAATGGGTGATGATTTGTCAACGTTTGTTGTTTATTGTCGCCAGGGCCTGTTCACACTAATTTCGCGCCTGCGGCGGGGCCGATTCGGGATGCAGCCAGCGAAGCGGGACGTGCCGCTGTGCAGACACAGCAAGCGGATCGCAACAACGCAGACGTGAAATTAGTGTGAACAGGCCCTAGTGTGCTTGGGGCATCAGATCGTCTGCATATAGTAACGCGACCGCGAAGGCTGAAATAAGGGCTTCCGGTATCAGACCTGCGGCATTTCTGGATGATGTGGCATAGCCATGATGTAGAAAAGGCCAGCGCTTAAGCGCCAGCCTTTTTGGAATTATTTGGCCCTCTGGCTGTAGTTGATGCAGAGACCTGCGGACTACACTGGCCGGTGCCAGTGCCTTGCACCATTGCGATATACAGCGATTCCACACGCGTCCGCGCCCATGGGGTCCGGCGAAGGAACTTGAGGCTCGACGTAATGCTGGGGTCATGGGTAAAGCAGCGGATCTCGATTTTCCGTCCCAACACCTCCCAGCCATAGAACGCAACCAGGTCGTTCAATAACTGTTCAAGTGTGACACCGTGAAGCGGATTGTTGGGTTGAAACGCTGGCATGGTCCTAAACCCTGCCTACCCGATGACGCTGTTCAACGCTCGATACCCAGCAATTCGATGTCAAAGGTCAATTCGGTATTGGGTGGAATGACGCCGGGAACACCGCGGGCGCCATAAGCCGTAACAGCCGGGCAGGTGAGCCTGGCTTTGCCTCCCACCTTCATTTTCTGCACGCCCTGGGTCCAGCAAGGAATGACCCGGCCCAGCGGGAAAGAGGCGGGCTCGCTGCGCTTGTACGAGCTGTCGAACTCGGTTCCGTTCGGCAGTGTTCCACGGTAGTGCACACGGACCACGTTGTCTGCAGTCGGCGAAGCACCCTGGCCCGGCTTGATGTGCGTCACCATCACGCCAGAAGCTAAAGTTTCCGGATTCGCGGCCAGCGACTGGCCGCTGACGCCAACGGCTGCAATCGCCATGAGAATTTGGAGCACACGCATTGTGGACGCTTCCATCAGAAAAGCTAAAGAGGCTGCCCGTTTCTAGTCGGATGAGGCGCTTTTTCCGGCTTTTCGGCCTGGCGCTACGGGCGGTACATAGCCGGAAATCCTGCACTGAATGCCTTCAATACGCTTGTTGCCATTGAAGTGGGTGACGCTGCACTGGGATATTTCCTTGCGTGACGTTAGGTCAGCCAGTGATTTGCGCACTTCAGACAGGGCTATCCCGGTTGCCGAGGCTATCTCCAGATCGAGAAGCTGGCCATGTTTCTTTAAGTGGTTTAGAACCTGGTCTGTCTGCATGTCGATATCCTTTGACGTGTGGATGAGCGTGTGACCCTATGCCGAGCCTTGGAGCGGCCTATACAGACCCCTGAAGCGCAGAAAGGCCACCCCTAAGGCGGCCTAAGTGCTTGAATTCGTGGCTCCCCGACCTGGACTTGAACCAGGGACCTGCGGATTAACAGTCCGTCGCTCTACCGACTGAGCTATCGGGGAATAGGAGAGCGCGCATTCTAGTGTCGGCAGGCGTTCCGGTCAAGTATCAGCCGTCACTTTCTACCTGTAATTCAGGGACGTGGCTGAAGGCGATGCGCATGGGGGCTGCGTCGCGACCGTTGTGCGCGCCGCCAAAATAGAGGGTATTAGGGCCGTAGCGCTGGTTGATCCGGTCGAGCACATGATTCAGTTCTTCGTGCTGATTGTCTGAATCAAATAAATCGCGCGTGAGCTGATTCTGGTCGGTGAGATGGGACAGGGTGACGCCCACTTTGAGCAGCGGGGCCGGGTCGGGCGGGCGGCGTTGCCACAATGCTGCCAGGGTCTGATTGAAGGCCAGGGTATCGGCATGGGGCGAGAACCGGGCCTGATCGGACCAGTGAGCCGGCTTGCTGCCGTGCGTCTGTAGATAACTGAGATGCAGGCCCACTCCTCCCGCGCAAAAACCATAATGCCGCAGCCGCATCGCGGCCTTGTGCAACAGGCGATGCAGCACGGCCAGGGCCGAGACGGGGTCGCGCAGTTCCGGGGCGAGCACGTGCGAATGGCCGACGCTGGATCGCAGCGTGGGGGGTGAAGCGATTTGTTTACCGCGCAATTTGTCATAAAAGCGTTCGCCCTCGATGCTGCCCCAGGCATGATGCAGGGTGTCCTTGCTGGCGGCGCAAAGTTGCTCGACGCTGCGGATACCGTGCTGGTTCAGGCGTTGCTCGGTGGCACGGCCAATGCCGGTGAGCGCGCCCAGTTTCAGGCCATACAGGCACTCGGGTAATTCATTCTGGCGGATGACTGTCAGCCCATTCGGCTTTTGCATGTTCGATGCGGTCTTGGCGAGAAAGCGGTTGGGTG
>JANJUT010000003.1 GCA_024710445.1 Thiobacillus sp. | reverse complement strand
CCGGCCTTGATGGCGTCGATATCGCGGCTGTTCTGCAGGATTTCGCGCGAGACGTTCAAGGGCAGGTCGGCCGAGTCGATGACCCCGCGCACAAAGCGCAGGTATTGCGGCATCAGCTGCTCGGCGTCGTCCATGATGAAGACGCGGCGCACATAGAGCTTGATGCCGTGGCGGCTGTCGCGGTTGTAAAGGTCGAACGGAGCGTGTGACGGCACGTAGAGCAGCGAGATGTATTCCTGCTTGCCCTCGACGCGGTTGTGCGACCAGGCCAGCGGCGCTTCGTGGTCGTGGGCGACGTGCTTGTAGAACTCGTTGTATTCGTCTTCGGTGACGTCCTTCCTGGCGCGCGACCACAGGGCGGAGGCGCGGTTGACGGTTTCGTCCTCGTCGGTGGGCGTTTCCACGCCGTCTTTCCATTCCGTCTTCTTCATCACGATGGGCAGGGTGATGTGGTCGGAATAGGTGCGGATGACCGACTTGATCTTGTAGTCGGAGAGGAATTCATCCTCGCCTTCGCGCAGATGCAGCACGATTTCGGTGCCGCGCCCGGGCTTGTCGACGGTTTCCAGCGTGTAGTCGCCGGCGCCCTCGGATTCCCAGCGCACGCCATGCTCGGCGGTGAGGCCGGCGCGGCGGGTGGTCAGCGTCACGCGGTCGGCAATGATGAAGGCGGAGTAGAAGCCGACGCCGAACTGGCCGATCAGCGCGGCGTCCTTCTTCTGGTCGCCGGACAGCTGGCTGAAGAATTCGCGGGTGCCGGACTTGGCAATCGTGCCGATGTGCTCGATGACTTCCTGGCGGCTCATGCCGATGCCGTTGTCGCTGATGGTCAGCGTGCGCGCTTCGCGGTCGAAGGCGATGCGGATCTTCAGCTCGGGGTCGTTCTCGAACAGCGCGCCATCGCTCAGGCCTTCGAAGCGCAGTTTGTCGGCGGCGTCAGAGGCGTTGGAAATCAGTTCGCGCAGGCAGATGTCCTTGTTGGAATACAAGGAATGGATCATCAGCTGCAGCAGCTGTTTGACTTCGGCCTGGAAGCCGAGGGTTTCTTTGGTGGCGGACATGCCTTTTATCTCCCGTGTACATTCAAAACAACAACAAACAAAACAACAACAAACAAAACGACGTGCGAGAGAGGGGGGCTGGGGGCGGGGATTTCAAGTCATGTGGGCAGAATCGTGCAGAAGGCGGAGGGGGGACAGCCCTTCGACAGGCTCAGGACGAACGAATCAATCGCTGACCGCTCATCCTGATCCTGTCGGAGGAAGCCAGTTCAGTCTTTGTTCTATACGACGATGATTTCTTCCTGCAGCGCCGGATGCAGATGGCCGACGAACTGCTCGGTGGCCGCGCGCCAGGAGAATTTTTCAGCATGGGCGCGGGCGGTGGCGCGGTCGATGTGGAGCGCAGCCAGACAGGCCATTTGCAGGTCTTTGTGCATGACGCCCGCGGCTGAGTCGCCCAGCACGTCGATCGGGCCGGTGACCGGATAGGCGGCGACGGGCAGGCCGCAGGCCATGGCTTCCAGCAGCACCAGGCCAAAGGTGTCGGTCTTGCTGGGGAAGACGAAGACGTCGGCGGCGGCATAGACCTCGGCCAGTTCCGGCTGCTTCATCACGCCGAGGTAATGGGCATTCGGGTACTGGGCGCGCAGGCCGGCCAGCGCCGGGCCATCGCCCACCACCCACTTGGAGCCGGGCAGGTTCAGCTTGAGGAAGGCTTCAACGTTCTTTTCGACGGCGACGCGGCCGACATACAGGAAGATCGGGTGTTCGGTGTCGAGGCGCTTCGATTCCTGCAGCCTGAACACGTCGAGGTCGACGCCGCGCGACCACAGCACCACGTTGTCGAAGCCGAAGGCTTCAAGGTCGGATTTGACCGCAGGCGTGGGCGCCATCACGGCGCGGGCGGGGCCGTGAAACCAGCGCAGGAATCGGTAGGTCCAGGACAACGGGATGCCGGTGCGGGCCTTGACGTATTCGGGAAAGCGGGTGTGGTAGGCGGTGGTGAAAGGCAGGTCGTGGTTGAGCGCATAGCGGCGCGCGGCCAGGCCGAGCGGGCCTTCGGTGGCGATGTGCAGTGCGTGCGGCGCGTAGTCGCGGATGCGTTGTTGCGCCGCCTTGCCGGCCAGCACCGACAGGCGGATGTCGGGATAGGTGGGGCAGGGCAGGGTGCGGAATTCGAGCGGCGAGAGGATATCCACCTCATGGCCCATGGCTTCCATTTCGCGGCGGGTGGTGGTGAGCGTGCGTACCACGCCGTTGACTTGCGGCGACCAGGCATCGGTCACGATCATGACTTTCATAGGGGCTCCGTTACGGTTGCCTTGCGGCGGGTGGGAATGTCGTCCAGGCAGTGTGGCCAGTGGATGATTTCGAGCGTGCCGTCGGCGGTTTCGGCGAGCGCGGTCAGGCTTTCCACCCAGTCGCCGTCGTTGCAGTAGACGAGGCCGTCGAGGGTGCGGATCTCGGCCTTGTGGATGTGGCCGCAGATGACGCCGTCGCATTGGCGCCGCCGTGCTTCGTCGATCATCACTTTCTCGAACGCGGTGATGAAGCTGACCGCGTTCTTGACCTTGTGCTTGATGTATTGCGACAGCGACCAGTAGGGGTAGCCCATGCGCGTGCGCAGGCCGTTGAACCAGCGGTTCAGCGCCAGGATCAGGGTGTAGCCGGTGTCGCCCAGGTAGGCGAGCCAGCGCGCGTGCTGCATCACGCCGTCGAACAGATCGCCGTGGGTGACGAGGAAGCGCCGGCCGTCGGCGGTGACGTGGACCACCTCGTCGGCCACCTCGATGTCGCCGAACGCCAGGCCCATGAACTGCCGTGCCATCGAGTCGTGGTTGCCGGGGACGTAGATCACGCGCGTGCCCTTGCGCGCCTTGCGCAGCAGCTTTTGCACCACGTCGTTGTGCGACTGCGGCCAGTACCAGCCCTTGCGCAGTTGCCAGCCATCGATGATGTCGCCGACCAGGTACAGCGTGTCGGATTCGTTGTACTTCAGGAAATCGAGCAGGTAGCGCGCCTGGCAACCGGCGGTGCCGAGGTGGCTGTCGGAAATCCACAGGGTGCGGTGGTGACGCGATGGGTGGCTGGAATCCGCAGGGGTCTCCGGGCTGGAACACGCACCCTGGACGGCAGGCCAGAAGCTGCTGCCGGATGGCTGCCGGGTAGTGCCCCCAGGTTGGGCGCGAAGCAGATTGGTGACGCGATTCAACATGCCGCCATCAGGCCACGGCCAGATGACGGCGGCGTGGCATTCAGGTGAAGGTTTGGTGACGCTCTACGTGCCCACGCAGGGGCGCAAGGGTTTAGCGCGCAAACAGTTCCAGCAGCACGTCCTGCGCACGATAGGGCTTGGCGCGGCGCGGCTTGCGGCGGCGGTAGCTGCCATCGGGCTGCATGTCCCAGGCCTGCACGTTGTCGCGCAGGTAGGGTTTGAGGCCTTCGACGATGACGCGTTTCTTCAGCTTGGGGTTGAGGATCGGGAAACCGGTTTCGATGCGGCGGAAGAAGTTGCGGTCCATCCAGTCGGCCGAGGACAGGTATACCTGTTCGTCACCGCCGTTCTTGAAGTAGAAAATCCGGGTGTGCTCGAGGAAGCGGCCGACCACAGACCGCACCCGGATATGCTCCGACAGCCCGGCAATGCCGGGGCGCAGTGCGCACACGCCACGGATGATGAGCTCGATCTTGACGCCGGCCTGCGACGCGGCGTAGAGCGCGGCGATGACCTGCGGTTCCAGCAGCGCGTTCATCTTGGCGACGATCGCAGCGGGCTTGCCGGCGGCGGCGAATCCGGCCTCGCGGTTGATCGCGGCGATGACCTCGCTGTGCAACGTGAACGGCGACTGCCACAGGCGTTTGAGCTTGCCGGCCTTGCCGAGCCCG
>JANJUT010000251.1 GCA_024710445.1 Thiobacillus sp. | reverse complement strand
GCATGGAGCTCTCCAGAAGGGGATGGCAAGGGCGGTGCTTGTCTAATGCTGGTTCAAGCGGCGGACCTGTCAACAAGGAGTCGCTGATATACGGCCGTGCCTGCGGTGAAAACAGTCGTGTCTAACCAGGCGCGCCCAGCGCCAGGGCGCGGGCCTTGCTGTCCCGTTGGACCAGTTCGGCGCTATCCTGGTTCCAGTTGCCACTGACCCAGCCTGCCAGATTGTCCAGCGCGATCTGGCCGAGTGCGGCGATCCATTGCGGATGTTCATTGAGTGCGGGGATGTAGTGAAATTCCTTGCCGCCAGCGGACAGGAATTGGGTGCGGCCTTCCATCGCCAGTTCTTCCAGCGTTTCCAGGCAGTCGGCTACAAAGCCCGGCGCCACCACATCCACCCGCTTCACCCCCGCATGGCCCAGTTCGGCCAGCGTTTTGTCGGTGTAGGGCTTGAGCCATTCGGTGCGGCCGAAGCGCGACTGAAAGGTGAGCCGGAACTGGTTCGGTTCAAGCCCCAGCGCCTCGGCCAGCAGCCGTCCGGTTTTCTGGCATTCGCAATGGTAGGGGTCGCCCTTGTCCAGCGTGTAGCGTGGCACACCGTGAAAACTCATCAGCAGGACATCGGGGCGGCCGTGCATCTGCCAGTAATCGCGGATGTTGGCGACCAGCGCCTGGATGTAGCCGGGGTGGTCGTGGTAGTGCTTCACCGTGCGCAGGGCTGGCTGGTTGCGGGTTTTCAGCAGCCAGGCATAGGCCGCATCGAAAGCGGTGGCGCTGCTGGAGGCGGCGTATTGCGGATAGGCGGGCAGGAGCAGAATGCGGTCGCAGCCGGCTGCTTTCATTCGGGCCAGCGTGTCGGGCACCGAAGGATTGCCGTAGCGCATGGCGTATTCGACCATGATCGGCGAGGCGACTCTTTCGCCCAGCCAGCCTTTCAGAAGCTTGGCCTGCTTCTCGGTGTGCACCTTGAGCGGCGAGCCGCCCGCGGTCCAGATCGCCGCATATTTCCCGGCCGATTTTTTGGGCCGGGTGTTGAGGATGACGCCGTTCAGGATCAGCCACCACACCGCGCGTGGAATTTCCACCACGCGCGGATCGGACAGGAATTCCTTCAGATAGGGACGCAGTGCCTGGGCGGTTGGCGCCTCGGGGGTGCCGAGATTGATCAGCAGAATGCCGGTGCGCGCAGCCTGGCCGTGGGTGTGATCGGGTTCTTTAAGATAAGTCATCAGTGGTGAGACAGTGCGCTCGATAGAAGTTTGGCGGTGATATCGACAATCGGCACCACGCGCTCGTAGGCCATGCGGGTGGGGCCGACCACGCCGAGGGTGCCGACCACCTGGCCGTCGACCGAATACGGTGCGGTGACCAGGCTGCATTCGTCGAGCGCCTGCATTTCGGATTCGCCGCCGATGAAAATCTGTACGCCGGCTGCGGAACGTGACTGGTCGAGCAACTGCAGCAGGCCGGTTTTCTGTTCGAAGGCATCGAACAGCTTGCGCAGGTTGCTCATGTTGCTGGAAAAATCTTCCACGTTGAGCAGCTTGCGGCTGCCGGAGACCACCATGTTTTCCTGGCTGGCATCGAGCGCCTGGCTGCCGGCATCCACGGCGGCGGCCATCAGGCGGGTGATGTCGTCGCGCATGCGGCCGAGTTCATCGCGCAGTTTGCTGCGCACCTGGTCGAAGCGGTGGCCGGCGAAATTCTGGTTGAAGTAGTTGGCGGCTTCGGTCAGGGCCGAGGCGCTGTAGGGCTTGTCGGTGAGGATGATGCGGTTCTCGACCTCGCCCTCCATGGTGACGATGATGAGCAGGATGCGTTTTTCCGACAGGCTGAGAAATTCGACCTGCCGGAATGCGGGACTGCGCCGTGGCGTCATCACCAGTCCGGCGAACTGGCTGAGATCAGACAGCAGGGTGGAGGCCGAGGTGATCAGTTGTTGCGGATCGGACGGCATCAGGCTGCTTTCGAGCTGGTTGACCTCGACCTGTTCAAGCGGGCGAACGGTCAGCAATGTGTCGACAAAGAAACGGTAGCCGAGTGGCGTGGGTACCCGTCCGGCCGAGGTGTGCGGGCTGGTGACGAAGCCCATTTCCTCGAGGTCAGAAATGATGTTGCGGATGCTGGCGGGCGACAGGTTCAGGCCAGCGTGTTTGGACAGCGTGCTCGACCCCACCGGTTCGCCGTCGGCGATGTAGCGTTCCACCAGGGTTTTCAGCAGGATGCGGGCGCGGTCGTTGAGCATGCAGGAATTATATTGGGGGTCGGGGCCGAAGGGTGAATGCAGTTTTTGATAAAAACCCGGTCAGGGGGTTCCCCGATCGCTGAATCCTCAATCCGCACGCTTTATAATCACCGGTCATGCAAACCTCTTTTCCATTTCATACGGTCGGCCTGGTTGGCAAATACGATAACCAGGACATGGGGACTTCTGTTCGCGGGCTGGGGGAGTTTCTCCGAACCCGTGGGCATACGGTGCTGCTTGCCCGCAAGGCGGCCGAACATCTTGGAATCACCGATTTCCCGACCCGTACGCTGCATGATCTGGCGGTCGAAAGCGATGTCGTGGTGGTGCTGGGAGGGGATGGCACCATGTTGTCGATGGCGCGCGAACTGGCGCCGCATGGCGTGCCGCTGATCGGAATCAACCAGGGACGCCTGGGCTTCCTGACCGATATCACGGTTGAGGGCATGTACGCTGCCGTGGCGGAAATGCTCAGCGGCCAATACGTGGCTGAAGAGCGCATTTTGTTGAATGGCGCGGTGCGGCGCAGAGGCGAGAAAGTGTTCGAGGCAACGGCCTTTAACGATGTGGTGGTGGGTAAAGGCGGGTCGGGCCGTTTGATCGACCTGGAAGTCGCCATCAACAGCGAATTTGTCTACAGCCAGCGGGCCGATGGGCTGGTGGTCACCACGCCGACCGGCACGACGGCCTATGCCCTGTCGTCGGGGGGGCCGATCGTGCATCCCACGCTGGAAGCCGTGGCGCTGGTACCGATCTGTCCGCATACGCTGTCGGCACGACCGATTGTGGTGAGCAGCCATTCGCGGATCGAAATCAACCTCACGCATGCCGATGATGCGCGCGTCCATTTCGACGGCCAGCATTATTTCGACCTGAATGCCGGCGACCATGTCTGGATCACGCGCATGAGCCGGTCGGTGACCTTGCTGCATCCGCACTCCTACAGCTACTACGACACCCTGCGGCAGAAGCTGCACTGGGGCAAGAAGCTCTGATCGCGCATGAATCAAGCTGTGGTGTTCGCTACGCTTCATTCATGATTTCCGATTCCTGACGTCCATGCTGTCGCATCTCTCCATCCGTAATTACCTGCTGGTCGAATCGGTCGAGCTTGATTTCGCGCCGGGACTCACCGTGCTTACCGGCGAAACCGGCGCAGGTAAATCCATTCTGATTGATGCGCTGGCGCTGGCGCTGGGCGATCGCGCCGAAGGCGGCGTGGTGCGCAGTGGCGCGGCGCGTGCGGAAATCACGGCCGCGTTTTCAATCGACGCGTTGCCGGCCTTGGCTGCCTGGCTGGACGAAGCGGGCTATGCCACGGACGATGACACGCTGATTCTGCGCCGCGTGATTGACGCGGGGGGGCGTTCACGCGGCTTCATCAACGGCAGTGCCGCGCCGCTGGCGCAATTGAAGGACGCCGCCGAGTTTCTGCTGGATATCCATGGCCAGCATGCGCACCATGCCTTGCTGCGGCCGCAAACGCAGCGCGAGGTGATCGATGCCTATGCTGCTGCACAGCCCCTTGCCGCAACGGTCGGCCTGGCCTGGCATGCCTGGCAGCAGGCGCGGCAACAGCGGCTGGATGCCGAATCTCATGGTCAGGCGCGGCAGATCGAACGCGAAGGGCTGACGCTGGCGGTGAACGAACTGCGTGCGCTGGGCGAGGATCTGGCGCGCTGGGACGATATCCAGACCGAGCACGCGCGCCTGGCGCATGTCACCACGCTGATCGAAGGCAGCCATGCGCTGATTGAGGGCTTGGATGAAGGCGAGTCGGCCGTGTCGAATCAGCTGGGTGAAATGAGCACACGCCTCGACACCATGCAGGCCGTGGATGACAGCCTGGGCGAGGTGGCGGCCTTGCTGGCTGCGGCCAGTGCCGATGTGTCCGAAGCAGTGCACGCGCTGCGGCGCTATGTCGATAACCTGAATCTCGACCCCGGCCGGCTGGGCGAGCTCGACCGCTGCATGAGCGAGATGCACCAGCTGGCGCGCAAGCATCGGGTGCAGCCTGATGCGCTGGCCGGTCTGCTTGGCCAGTTCGAGGCGCGGCTGGCCGAACTGGCCGCCAGCGACGACCTCGATGCGTTGCAAGCCAGGGAAGATGCCGCCTGGTCGCATTACCAGACTGAAGCAAAACGACTCACTGCCCAGCGCCGCAAGGCCGCCGCTGCCTTGTCCAGGCAGGTGACGGCGGCGATGCATGAACTCGCGCTGGCCGGCGGCCAGCTCGACATCCAGTTGCAGCCCGTCAGCGAACCGCGCGCGCACGGCATGGAAGACGTGGGCTTTCTGGTGGCCAGTCATCCCGGCCTGCCGCCTGGGCCGCTCGCCAGGGTGGCGTCGGGTGGCGAACTGTCACGCATCAGCCTGGCCATCCAGACGGCACTATCCGGCGTGGCCGGCGTGCCGACGCTGATTTTCGACGAGGTCGATGTCGGCATAGGCGGCAGCGTGGCCGAAGCCGTGGGGCGGCGCCTGGCGAAACTGGGCGAAACCCGTCAGGTCCTGGTGATTACCCATTTGCCGCAGGTTGCAGCGCGCGGCGCGCAACATCTACGCGTAGCCAGGCAGGCGAATGGCGGCTTCGTCTCGTCCAATATCGAATTGCTCGACACCGATGCGCGGGTTGAGGAAATCGCACGCATGCTGGGCGGACTCAAGATCACCGCCACCACGCGGCAACATGCAGCGGAGATGCTCGCCGGATGAAGAACACGTTTGCACGAATCCTGTTTCTGCTGGCATGGCTGACTGCCACATCAGCCTGGTCAACCACCATGAGTGGCGTGGTCTTCGTGGTCATAGATGGCGATACCGTGCTGTTCAAGCCCGACCATGTGCCCGCCGCGTCGCGGGCTTTCCTGAAAATCCGTCTGGCCGATATCGATGCGCCGGAAAAAGAGCAGCCGCATGGCGAGGCGTCCACACGCATGCTGACGGACCTGGTGCTGAACAAACATGTCGAGGTGGACATCGTGGCGACCGACATCTATGGCCGTTCGATCGCGCGCATCCAGATGGGCGCAGTCCAGGTCAATGCGGAACTGGTGCGACGCGGGGCGGCCTGGGCGTCGACGCGTGCCCGGAGCGATACTGACCTGGTCGATGCGCAGATGGAAGCGCGCCGGGCGCACCGTGGGCTCTGGCAAACCGCTGATCCGACACCCCCCTGGGAGTGGCGTCGGGTATTCAACACACCCTAGGGCCTGTTTACACAAATTTAACGCCAGCGTTTTCGCGAGAAAGCGATGGATGGAATGCGTGCCGCCCTGGCAAAGGTTGTCCCTTGCCAAGCGGCAACACCCCCCAGACGC
>JANJUT010000249.1 GCA_024710445.1 Thiobacillus sp. | reverse complement strand
GGTTGACCGCGACGGCGGTGTCGTTGACGACTTTCAGGAACGGCACCACGCCCTGCGACTTGCCGTTGGTGCCCTTGATGCGGGCGCCCATGGCGCGCACCGGGGTCCAGTCGTTGCCGAGGCCGCCTGCGTATTTCTGCAGCATGGCGTTTTCCTTGATCGCCTGATAGATGCCGTCGAGGTCGTCGGTGACGGTGGTCAGGTAGCACGACGACAGCTGGCTGTGACGGGTGCCGGCGTTGAACAGGGTCGGCGTCGAGCTCATGAAGTCGAACGACGACAGCACCTGGTAGAACTCGATGGCGCGCGCTTCGCGGTCGACTTCGTTGATCGCCAGGCCCATCGCCACGCGCATGAAGAAGGCCTGCGGCAGTTCGATGCGCGACTCTTCGATGTGCAGGAAGTAGCGGTCGTACAGGGTTTGCAGACCAAGGTAGCCGAACTGGTAGTCACGGCCGGCGTCGAGCACGGCTGCGAGGCGGGCGAGATCGAACTGGGCGAGCTTCTCGTCGAGCAGTTCGGCGTCGATGCCTTTCTTGATGAAGGCGGGGAAATAGTCGAGATAGCGTGCGCCCATGTCGGCCTGCAGCACGGCTTCGCCCAGCACTTCGTGACGGATCGAGTTGAGCAGCAGGCGGGCGGTGACGTAGGAATACGCCGGGTCCTGCTCGATCATCGAGCGCGCGGCCAGCACCAGCGCCTTTTCGACTTCGGCCATCGGCACGCCGTCGTAGAGGTCGCGCAATACCGTGTGCATGATCGGCTCGGCGCGCACGCCCTCGCCCAGACCGGCGCAGGCATCGGCCAGCAGGGTGGCCAGGCGGGCGGTATCGAGCGGCTTCTTCTGGCCGTCCTCGATCACATGCAGCTGAACGTCGGGGACGCCGGCGGCCTTTTGCGCGGCGCGTTCCTGCGTGCGCTTTTCGCGGTACAGCACGTAGGCGCGTGCCACTTCGTGCTCGCCCGAACGCATCAGGGCCAGTTCAACCTGGTCCTGGATATCCTCGATGTGGAAGGTGCCGCCATTGGGCGTGCGGCGCAGCAGCGCGGCCGTAACCTGACCGGTGATCGCCTCGACCAGTTCGCGGATGCGCGCCGACGCCGCGGCCTGTCCACCCTGCACCGCGATGAACGCCTTGGTCACGGCAATGGCGATCTTGTTCGGCGCAAAGCCGACCACCGCGCCGTTACGGCGAATGATCTTGTAGTCGGCATAACGCGTATCGACCACAGCCGGTTCGGCCGGTTTCTGGGGGGGAATGGGGGCAGCTGTTGCAGACTCGGTGGCAACGTTCAACATCGATGACTCTCCTCGGTAGGTAGGACGGAATACCGGCAAGCCATGCATAACCCACAAGTTATCCACAGCTTGCCCCGCCCCCGTGCACACTTTTATTCACAACATGTTGTGGTGCAGCAGGGGAGCGGATACAAATTCTAGTTGCTCACCCAGTCATGTCAACCTGGATTCGGTTTGTTTTTCCATCATTTTCAGATGCCCGGAAAATCTCAAGTCAAATCAAAGTTTTGACCTGGACCAAGTCTAAAAAATTGGTTGGATCGACGGCTGGATGCGGGATTCCAGCGAGAATCATCAAAACAGGCCGATGAATGCGTTGAAATTCAGATTATTAGCAAGATCGAATGTGGCCTGCGCTGCGCAAATTCTGCTGCATCTTTGTGCGTTTGGCGTGGTGCGGCGGGGGATGAAACCGGCCCCAACCAATCCGGCCGTCTTCCGGCCAGACAGGATGATCCACGCGACCGCCCGGATCCCCTGACATGGCCATGGGAAATATTGGTTATGATTGCGCAAAAGAATCCAACCCGAACCGCCGAGCCCCGCCATGCGCCATACCGCTGTTCTGCTGATTTCCTGCCCCGACCAACGGGGTCTGGTCGCCGCCATTGCCGAATTCCTGCTGCAGCACGAAGCCAACATCCTGCACGCGGACCAGCACCAGGACGCCGAACTGAAGCTGTTCCTGATGCGGGTGGAATGGGAGATGGCCGGCTTCAAGCTCGACCTGGCCGATTTTGCCCAGGCCTTTGAACCCATCGCCAGCCGCTTCGGCATGACCTGGCGACTGGCCGATTCCAGCCGCAAGCCCCGCATGGCGGTATTCGTATCCAAGTTCGATCATTGCCTGGCCGACCTGCTCTACCGCTACCAGAGCGGCGAACTGCACTGCGAACTGCCGATCATCCTCAGCAACCACGAGGACACGCGCTGGCTGGCGGACGCATATCACATTCCGTTCCAGCATCTGGCGGTGCTCAAGGACGGCAAGGAAGAAGCCGAGAAAACCCAGCTGGCCATCCTGCGCGACCTGAAAGTCGACTTCCTCGTGCTGGCGCGCTACATGCAGGTGCTGTCGGCCGATTTCATCCGCCATTACCCCAACCACATCATCAATATCCATCACTCCTTCCTGCCGGCGTTTCATGGTGCCAAGCCCTATCACCGGGCGTTCGAGCGCGGCGTCAAGCTGATCGGCGCCACCGGGCACTACGTCACCGAAACGCTGGATGACGGGCCGATCATCGAGCAGGACGTGGCGCGCATTTCGCACCGCGACAGCCTGGAAGACCTGATCAACAAGGGCGCCGACCTGGAAAAGGTGGTGCTGTCGCGTGCCGTCAAATGGCACCTGGATAACCGGGTACTGGTCTACGCCAACAAAACGGTCGTGTTCGACTAGTGTCGTGAATCAGAAATAGGGGAACGAAATGAAACGGATGGATTTTTTCGCATGGCAAGGCGTGAGGAGGCGACATAGCTGGCTCTATGGTAACGACGAGCAACGCCGCCATACGGAAAAAGACGCCGTTTCATGTTTCGATATTTCTGATTCACGACACTAGGTCCATGCTGACGCTCAATGTTCCCCGCACCAGCGACTCGGTGCCGCTGAAGGAAGTTGAAACCCGGCCCAAGGCCACCTCGGCATGGCTGGCGCGCCTGCCGCTCGCCAGCCCGGCAGACGCTGCGCAACAACTGGTGGTGGCGCTGCATGCGCTCAACCGTTATCCGCTGAGTGCCGATGACCGGCATGCCCTGATGGCACTGTATCGACCGGTCGTGCGGTCCGTGG
>JANJUT010000240.1 GCA_024710445.1 Thiobacillus sp. | reverse complement strand
GGTACAGCCGGTCAGCCAGCGGAATGACCTGAGCGTAGAGTTCGGCGCCGCCGATGAAGAAGACTTCGTCGACATCTGGGCACAAAGCCAGGGCATCCGGAATAGAGGCGGCGACCAGACAGCCATCCTTGCAGTAATCGGGGTTGCGGGTGATGACGATGTTGGTGCGCCCGGGCAGCGGGCGGCCGAGCGACTCGAAGGTCTTGCGGCCCATGAGGATGGGGTGGCCGAGGGTGAGCGCCTTGAAGTGGGCGAGGTCTTCCGGCAGCCGCCACGGCAGGCGGTTTTCGATGCCGATGACGCGGTTTCTGGCGAGCGCGGCGATGACGCTGACACGCGGCTTGTTCTGGGCCATGTTTTCTCCGCTCACTGCTTGCTGCTCACCGCTCACTAAACCGCCACCGGCGCCTTGATGGCCGGATGCGGGTCGTAGCCGCTGAGCGTGAAATCCTCGAAACGGAACGCGAAGATGTCCTTCACTTCGGGGTTCAGCGTCATGGTCGGCAACGGGCGCGGCTCGCGGCTCAACTGCTCGCGCGCCTGGTCGAGGTGGTTGGAATAGAGGTGCGCATCGCCGAGGGTGTGGACGAAGTCGCCGAGTCCCAGTCCCGTCACCTGCGCCACCATCATGGTCAGCAGCGCATAGCTGGCAATGTTGAACGGCACGCCGAGGAAGATGTCGGCGCTGCGCTGATACAACTGGCAACTGAGCTTGCCGTCGGCGACGTAGAACTGGAAAAAGGCGTGGCACGGCGCCAGCGCCATCTTGTCGAGATCGGCCACGTTCCACGCCGAGACGATGATGCGGCGCGAATCGGGGTTGGTCTTGAGCGTCTTCACCACTTCACTGATCTGATCGATGGTACCGCCGTCGGGCTTGGGCCAGCTGCGCCACTGATGGCCGTAGACCGGGCCGAGGTTGCCGTCTGCGTCAGCCCATTCGTCCCAGATGCTGACGCCGTTTTCCTTCAGGTATTTGATGTTGGTATCGCCCTGCAAAAACCACAGCAGTTCGTGGAGGATTGAGCGCAGGTGGCATTTCTTGGTGGTGACGAGCGGAAAGCCTGCGGCGAGGTCGTAGCGCATCTGCCAGCCGAACACCGAGAGGGTGCCGGTGCCAGTGCGGTCGTCTTTGCGGGTGCCGTGCTCGAGCACGTGGCGCATCAAATCAAGATAGGGTTTCATGGCTGGATCAGTTCAGGGTTTTTCGGGTGCGGCTTGAACGGGTTGATTATCGCCCAGAACAGCGTCGTAAAAAGCGGCGAGCCGGGTGGCAGGCGCCTGGCCGTAAATGTTCCAGAAGGCAATTTCGAAGTCGGTGTTGGCCTGCACGGCGAGTGCCAGAGCCTTGAAGCGCGCTTCGTCCTGTGTCTTGAGCCAGCCGACCAGCAGCATGGACTGGCGGTAGAACGCGTGGATGGAAAGACCGGATGCGCTGGCACGATGGCGTTTGTCGGGCGTATCGCGCACGCTGAGATTGACCTTGCGGCCGTCACGGATTGCCTCGAACACCTTGTCGTCGGTGACATACTCAGCCCCGCCGCCCTCGGCGGTGAGCGAGGCCCAGCCCTCATGAAACCAGACCGGCAAGGTGCTGTGATAGTGGCCGATGCGCTGACCCAGATGCAGGTGCGCCAGTTCATGTGTCAGCAGGGTTTGCAGACGATGGCTTTCACGGCCAGCCAGGTTGGGCGAGAGGATGAGGCGATTGTCCGGCACCACGGCGGCGGACAATTTGGGGGTCAACACATAGCGCCTGAAGCAGTCGTCCGTGCCGCACACATGGATGCGTGGGGGCCGGGCAAAAGGCAGGTAGTGCGCCTGTTCGACCTGCGCGATGGCAGCGGGCAGCGCCGCAGCCACGCGCTCGCCATAATCTTCATAACCCGGCTCGACCCAGACACGCGCATCGCTTGCCAGTGGAACGAAGCTGTCGATCGGGCGCAGCGCACGCGGGTCGCTGACCGTAAGCGCGCAACCCTGCAACACCGCCACCAAAACCAGCGCCAGCCAGAATCTCACGCGTCCAGCACCTGCCAGCGCCCTTCGAGCAATCCCTGCAGCGGCGGGTACTGTTTCTTGTATGCCATCTTGCGGCTTTCGGCGATCCAGTAGCCAAGGTAGAGATAAGGCAGTTCCAGGCGCTGCGCCAGCTCGATTTGCCACAGCACGCCATAGACGCCCAGACTGTCCTGCGCGCGCGCGGGATCGAAGAAGGTGTACACCGCCGACAAACCATCGTCGATCTGATCCACCACCGAGACCATCACCAGCGGATCGCCATCGCGGAATTCGACCAGCACGCTGTCGACGTTGGAGGACAGCAGGAAATTCGTGTACTGCTCCGGCTCGTCGCGGTCCATGCCGCCGCCGGCATGGCGGCTGCCGAGATACGCGCGATACAGCGCATAGTGCTCGTCCTTGAAATCCAGCGGCAGAAAGCGTGCAGACAGATGCCGGTTGCGCTTGAGGCAGCGGCGCTGGGTACGGTTCGGCACAAAGCCGGCCACGTCAACCCGCACTGGCACGCAGGCATGACAGTGCTCGCAGTGGGGACGATAGGTGAACTGCCCGCTGCGGCGAAAGCCGGCGCGTATCAGCGCGCTGTAGGCCTGATGGTCGATCAGATGGGTGGGGGTGGCGACCTGCGAGCGCGCAAGCTCTCCCGGCAGATAGCTGCAATCGTATTGCGCAGTCAGGTAAAACTGGATGCGCTGGAACGGCGGTTCAGTCGGGTGCATCGAAATGCCATGGTCCAGAGAGATGCGGCAAGTTTACCAACTCCGCCAGCCGTGCTGTGAACGCCGTGCGCGGCAAAGCGCGCGCGCCCAGGCTGGCGAGGTGGGCAGTTTCCATCTGGCAGTCGATCAGCCCGAACTCCCATCGCTGCAGTTGCCGGGCCAGCCGCACCAGGGCCACCTTGGACGCGTCGGCCATGTGACTGAACATGGATTCACCGTAGAACATGCGCCCGATCGCCACGCCATACAGCCCGCCGACCAGTGCGCCTTTGTGCCAGGTTTCCACCGAATGAGCATAACCCGCCTGATGCAGTCGGGTGTAGGCCGCCACCATGGCCGGCGATATCCAAGTGCCGTCCGCTCCGTCACGCGGCCCGGCACAGGCACGCATCACGTCGGCAAAGACCGTATCGACGCGCACTTCGAAGCCGCCATTGCGGATGCGCCTGGCCA
>JANJUT010000238.1 GCA_024710445.1 Thiobacillus sp. | reverse complement strand
GGCTGCCCAAGGAACATCCGGACTTCTGGCAGGGTCTGCAGGGGATCGAGCCGTTCGACAGGCAACGGACACTGTTTGTCGATGACAGTTTGCCGGTACTGAAAAGCGCGCAGGCGTATGGGATCGCGCAATTGCTGGCGGTGTGCAATCCGGATTCGAAGCAGCCGCATAAGGACTGCGAGGGGTTTGCGGCGATCACCAGTTTTGAACAGGTGATGCCAAATGCAGGCTGATTCAAAGGATGATGTAAATAATTACATGATCAGGAGCGAGCATTACATGAGTTACCGTTCTTTCGTCGTTTTGACTGCACTGAGTTTGGCGCTTGGTGCCTGTAGCCAGCCCCCCGTGGTGGGCACATTTGATCAGACAGCCACGTCTGGTCTGAAAAGCGGTGAGCAGGTCTATCAGAACGTGTGCATTGCCTGTCATTCCACCGGTGTGGCCAATGCGCCAAAATCTGGAGATGGGGAGCGTTGGCGTGAACTGATTGCCGAAGGTCAGTCGGTGGTAACGGCGCATGGCTGGGTGGGTTTGCGCGGGATGCCGCCTCGTGGCGGGCAGCCGGACCTCACGCTGGAAGAGTTTGCCCGTGCTGTTGCCTGGATGGCGCGTAGCTCAGGGGCCACGTGGCAGGACCCGGATGCGGCGCTACTGGCCGAGATTCGCAAGGAAGAAAAAAAGCGGATCGAGGAACTCGGCAACAAGTCCCAGCTTGATGACGCCAGCTACAGGCCCTGATTGCTTTCACTGCATGGGGCTGGTTCAATCAACACCGCCGCCCCCACACTCCGTCCCTCGGCAACCAGGATGTTATAGGTGCGACACAACGCCCCCACATCCATCACCTCCAGCCCGATCTGGGCGTCCACCAAGGCCCGCGTCAGCGAAGGATGCGGAAACCGCAGTCGATTCCCCGTACCCAGCAGCAAAATATCCAGTTCCCGCAGCGCCATCCATTCGAAATGGGCGGCGCTGAGTGCGTCAAACTCCAGCCCGGCCCAGGGGGCGACCTCGACGCCTTGTGGTGACAGCAGCAGGCTGGATTCGTGGCGCTGGCCATTGATGAGGACGTGGTCGTCGCCGTAGCCGGTGAACAGGCGCTGGTTGGCGCCGGTGTTGAGATGCAGTTTCATGGGCAAACCTTAGCAGATTCCGTCGGGGTCGTGAGCGCCAGAATGGGCGCAGGCCGCCCGGTTTCGTTTGCCCGGGCCCCGCGCCTCCGGTAAAAT
The DNA here is from genome assembly GCA_024710445.1 of Thiobacillus sp. GTDB lineage: Bacteria > Pseudomonadota > Gammaproteobacteria > Burkholderiales > Thiobacillaceae > Thiobacillus. Next base: position 6,784 of record JANJUT010000238.1, on the reverse strand, counting down.
CGGCCGTTTTCCAAGGCTTTGTTTTGCTTTGGTTTTGTGCAGGTTGACCAGGAAGAACGCCGTGACGGCAGAGAACAATCCACGTTTACGCACGATCAATAAATCGTCCAAGCTCGATAATGTCTGCTATGACATTCGCGGGCCGGTGATGGCGCGTGCGCGCCAGATGGAAGAAGATGGTCAGCGCATCATCAAGCTGAACATCGGCAACCCGGCCCCGTTTGGCTTTGAGGCGCCCGAGGAAATCGTGCAGGACGTGATCCTGAACCTGCCCAACGCATCGGGCTACAGCGATTCAAAAGGGCTGTTCTCGGCACGCAAGGCGATCATGCACGAAACGCAGCGCAAGGGCATTGCCGGGGTGCAGATCGACGACATCATCATCGGCAACGGCGTGTCCGAGCTGATCGTGATGGCGATGCAGGCCTTGCTGGACAGTGGCGACGAGGTGCTGGTGCCGGCACCCGATTATCCATTGTGGACGGCGGCGGTGAGCCTGGCGGGCGGCAAGCCGTGTCACTACATCTGCGACGAAGGTGCCGGCTGGTTGCCGGATCTGGACGATATCCGCTCCAAGATCACGATGCACACGCGGGCGATTGTCATCATCAACCCGAACAACCCCACCGGTGCCCTGTATCCGGACGATCTGCTGCTGGGCATTCTGGAAATCGCGCGGCAGAACCAGCTGATCGTGTATGCCGACGAAATCTACGACAAGGTGCTGTTTGACGGCGCGACGCACACGTCAGTTGCTTCGCTGGCCGATGACGTGCTGATCGTGACCTTCAACGGCCTGTCGAAGAATTACCGTGCCTGCGGCTATCGCTCGGGCTGGCTGATCGTGTCGGGCGACAAGCGTCACGCCTCGGATTATCTGGAAGGCCTCAACATGCTGGCGTCGATGCGGCTGTGTTCCAATGTGCCGGGGCAGTATGGGATCCAGACTGCCTTGGGAGGCTACCAAAGCATCACCGATCTGGTGGCGCCGGGCGGGCGACTGGCCCGCCAGCGCGATCTGGCGCATGACCTGCTGACCTCGATTCCCGGTATCAGCTGTGTGAAACCCAAGGCGGCGATGTATCTGTTCCCGCGGATGGACCCCGGGATGTATCCGATCGAGGATGACCAGAAGTTCATCCTCAAACTGCTGGAGGAAGAGCGGGTGCTGGTGGTGCAGGGGAGCGGCTTCAACTGGCCGACGCCTGACCATATCCGCGTCGTGTTCCTGCCGCATGAAGAAGAGTTGAGCAAGGCGATTGAACGCATGGGCCGGTTCTTTGACCGCCAGCGTGCACATCGCTGATTTTTTTATTTTTTTCATCCGCGAAGGACGCGAAGACGCACGAAGAAAACCCTGAAAGACAGATTTCCAAGGGTTGTCTTTTTTGTTTTGAATGTACTTCGCGTCTCTTCGCGGATAAAAGTTTTTGACTGAGATTATTTAAATGAAACCCATCAATGTCGGCCTGCTGGGCCTGGGAACGGTCGGTGGCGGCACGCTCACCGTGTTGCGCCGCAATGCAGAAGAAATCAGCCGTCGCGCCGGTCGCGAAATCCGCGTGGTGCGCGCAGCGGTGCGCAATCTGGAAAAAGCCAAGACCATGGCAGGCGATCTGCCCTTGTCGACCAACCCGTTCGATGTCGTGGACGATCCCGAAATCGATATCGTGGTCGAGCTGATCGGCGGTCTTGAGCCGGCCAGGGAACTGGTGATGCAGGCGATTGCCAACGGCAAGCACGTGGTCACCGCCAACAAGCATCTGGTGGCCAAGCACGGCAACGAGATCTTTGCCGCGGCGCAGGCCAAGGGCGTGATGGTGGCGTTCGAGGCTGCGGTGGCGGGTGGCATCCCCATCATCAAGGCGCTGCGCGAAGGCCTTACCGCCAACCGCATCGAGTGGCTGGCCGGCATTATCAACGGCACCAGCAACTTCATCCTCACCGAAATGCGCGACAAGGGCGCGGCGTTTGAAGATGTTCTGAAACAGGCGCAGGCCCTGGGCTACGCCGAAGCCGACCCGACCTTCGACATCGAGGGCATCGACGCCGCACACAAGCTCACCATCCTGTCGGCGATTGCGTTTGGCATTCCGATGCAGTTCGACCGCGCCTATACCGAGGGTATCTCGAAACTTACACGCGAAGACGTGCAATACGCCGAGGAACTGGGTTATCGAATCAAATTGCTGGGCATCGCGCGACGTGCCGACAACGGCATCGAGCTGCGCGTGCATCCGACGCTGATCCCCGAGCGTCGCCTCATCGCCAACGTCGACGGCGCGATGAACGCCGTGCTGGTGAAGGGCGACGCCGTCGGCCCGACGCTGTATTACGGTGCCGGCGCCGGCGCCGAGCCGACGGCTTCAGCCGTGGTCGCCGACCTGGTCGACGTGACGCGCCTGCACACCGCCGACCCGCATCACCGCGTGCCGCATCTGGCATTCCAGCCGGATCAGCTGTCGGATACGCCGATCCTGCCGATGGAAGAGGTACGCACCGCGTACTACCTGCGCCTGCGCGCCTTCGATCGCCCCGGCGTGCTGGCCGACATCACCCGCATCCTGGCCGACGGCAGCATCTCCATCGACGCCATGGTGCAGAAAGAGCCGGCCGAGGGCGAAGAGCAGGTCAATATCATTCTGCTGACCCACATCACGGTGGAAAAGAACATCAACGCCGCGATCACCAAGATCGAGGCACTCGATGCCGTGGCTGGGCAGGTGATGCGCATCCGCCTCGAAGAACTGGCCGCGCGTTAAGGTAATGAGATTGCACACATGAACTACATCAGCACGCGCGGTCTGGCACCGCAATTACGTTTCTCCGAGATCCTGCTTGGCGGCCTGGCTTCCGATGGCGGATTGTATGTGCCGGAAAGCTATCCCAAGCTGAGCGCCGACGAACTCGCGGCCATGCGCGGCATGAACTACCGCGAACTGGCGTTTGCCGTGCTGTCGCGTCTGATCGACGACATTCCGCACGATGACCTGCGCAAGTTGATCGACAAGACCTACACTGCCGAGGTCTATCGTTTTACCAACACAGGCGAAAACGCCGAAGACATCACCCCGCTGAAAACCCTGGAGCCCGGCCTGCATGTGCTGGCGTTGTCGAACGGCCCGACGCTGGCGTTCAAGGACATGGCGATGCAGTTGCTCGGCAACCTGTTCGAGTATGTGCTGGACAAGACCCACGGCGAACTGAACATCCTCGGCGCGACTTCGGGCGACACCGGCTCGGCGGCCGAATACGCCATGCGCGGCAAGCGCGGCATCCGCGTGTTCATGCTGTCGCCCGAGCACGGCATGACGCGTTTCCAGCAGGCGCAGATGTATGCGCTGCAGGATGACAACATCCAGAACCTGGTGATTCGCGGCGTGTTCGACCAGTGCCAGGACATCGTCAAGGCGGTGTCGAACGACCTCGAGTTCAAATCGAAACACCATATCGGCGCGGTCAATTCGATCAACTGGGCACGCGTCGCCGCGCAGAGCGTGTATTACTTCAAGGCCTATTTTGCCGCCACCCACAGCAACGACCAGAGCGTGTCGTTCTCGGTGCCGTCGGGCAACTTCGGCAACGTCTGCGCGGGCCATATCGCGCGCCAGATGGGACTGCCGATCAACAAGCTGATCGTCGCCTCCAACGAAAACGACGTGCTCGACGAATTCTTCAAGACTGGCGTATATCGTCCGCGTCCCGAGACCAGGCATACCTCCAGCCCGTCGATGGACATCTCCAAGGCGTCCAACTTCGAGCGCTTTGTGTTCGACCTGTCGGGGCGCGATGCGGCCAGGATCCGCGCGCTGTGGGGCGCGGTCGAATCCGGCGGCAGCTTTGACCTGAAGGCTGATGGCCTGTTTGGTCGCGTCCCCGATTTCGGCATGGTGTCCGGTTCCAGCAACCACGCCAACCGCATCGACACTATTCGCACCGTGTACGAGGTGTACGGCACGATGATCGACCCGCATACGGCAGACGGCATCAAGGTCGGCCTGGAGCACCGCGAGCCCGGCGTACCGCTGATCTGCATGGAAACCGCGCAGCCCGCCAAGTTTGACGATGCAATCCGTGAGGCGCTCGGCATCGAGCCGGTGCGGCCGGCCGAACTTGCCGATCTGGAAGCGCAGCCGCAGCGGAAACATGTCATGGATGCCGACGTCAATGCGGTCAAGCAGTTCGTCGTCGACCACTCGCGGCAGTAACCCCCGGTCACTTGCCTGCCTGGTTGCGCGTGCCGAGGCCTGCACGGTCTGCGCCGCGAATTTGCCGCATGCACCGCGCCCCGTTCTTCGCGTTTCTCCCAGCGCGCGCCTGTTGATCGTCGGCCAGGCTCCGGGGCGACGCGTGCATGAAACCGGCATTCCCTGGAACGATCCGTCCGGCGACCTGCTGCGTCTATGGCTGGGGATGACGCGCGAGCAGTTTTACGATGTCTCGCGCATCGCCATCGTCCCCACAGGCCTGTGCTACCCAGGCACGGTCAAGAGCAGCGACCTGCCGCCGCGTCCGGAGTGTGCACCGCTGTGGCATCCGCCGCTGCGTGCGACCATGCCTGACATTCAACTGACCTTGCTGATCGGCGCTTATGCCCAGGCGTATTACCTGGGCAAACGCCGTGGCCGGACATTGGCCGACACCGTCGCCGCCTGGCGCGATTTTCTCCCTGACTATTTCCCGCTGCCCCATCCCAGCCCGCGCAATCGTCTGTGGTTCAAACGTCATCCCTGGTTCGAGCAGGACGTACTGCCGGCCTTGCGCAAACAGATTGGAACAGCGGGGCTGGCAGGCGATAATGGCGGCGCACATCAGCAACCCATGTCATCACGCGAGATACAGGATTAGAACAATATGAAACTCGTTACCTCACTCACCAGTCCCTTCGGCCGAAAAGCCCGCATCGTGCTGCTGGAAAAGAAAATCCCATTCCAGCTTCAGGTTGAAAACCCCTGGCTACCCGACAGCACCGTGCCCACGTTCAACCCGCTTGGCAAGGTGCCGGTGCTGGTGCTGGAAGATGGCGTCAGCGTGTTCGATTCACGGGTCATTGTTGAATACCTGGATCACGTCAGTCCGGTCGGCCACCTGATTCCAAACGAACCGAAAAGCCGCATGGTGGTGCGCGGCGTCGAGGCACTGGCCGATGGCGTCACCGACGCGGCCGTGCTGGTGTTCATGGAAAAGAAGCGGGCGCCCGAACAGCAGAGCAGCGATTGGCTGGTGCTGCAGGAAAAAGCCATGTTCCGCGGACTGGAAGCCCTGGCCGAAGCCTTGGGCGAAAAACCCTGGTATCTCGGCAACAGCATGACGCTGGCCGATGTCGCCTGCGGCTGCATGCTGGGCTATCTGGACTTCCGCTTCAGTGAAATCGAGTGGCGCAGCGCCCATCCCAACCTCGCCAGGCTGGCTGCCAAGCTTGCGACGCGTGCGTCATTCGTGGAGACTGTCCCCATCCTTTAAGCGGAGACACCCCCCATGCCCCATGCAATCGCAACCCTGGCCGGCGGCTGTTTCTGGTGCATCGAATCGGTGTTCAACCGCCTGCGTGGCGTCGAATCCGCCGTGTCGGGCTACATGGGCGGCCACACCCTTAATCCCACTTACAAAGACATCTGCAACGGTGATACCGGCCATGCCGAAGTGGTGCAGATCACATTTGATCCAGACGTGATTTCCTATCGTGACCTGCTGGAAATCTTCTTCACCCTGCACGACCCTGCGCAACTGAATCGGCAAGGCAACGACGTCGGCACCCAGTATCGCTCGGCCATTTTCTGGCACACGCCGGAACAAAAAGCCGAAGCTGAAGCCGTCATCGCCGAACTCACCGCAGCCGGCCAGTTCAATGCCCCCATCGTGACTGAAGTTACCGAAGCAGAGACGTTTTACCCGGCCGAGGATTATCACCAGGGCTACTTCGACCAGAATCCCAATCAGCCTTATTGCCAGCTTGTGGTGGCACCGAAGGTTGCGAAGGCGGAGGGAAAGTTTGGGAAGCGGCTTAAGTAATACGGCTATCGTCTGAAAGAAACCACGTGGGCTGCTGCCGGGGCAAGCCGGCCTTCAATATCACTTCAAGCTTCATCAGGCCGAATCAATAAATCAACCCGGTGTGGGTGTCGGTATTTTTTACAGACTGGATGAATGAAGTTTCAATAGTCAGGGTAAAGGTATTTATTTTCCTTTAAATAACAGTGTGTTGTGTGAGTCTTTATGGGCTCAGGCTTGCGTCTTGCTTGTTGTTCGGCACCCGTGATCTACCAGAAAACCAAAAAATGCTGCCATTTCGTAAAATTCTTACAAGCTTGGGTTTGCTCGCCATTGCTGGCGTGGTCCAGGCTGCGCCCATCATATTGAATGGCGACCATTTTTCCGTTTCCTACGATGACACCCAGGTTGGGCTTTATGGCCAGGGCTCGTTGTCGGGTTCGCTCAACACACTTTATTTCCAGCCTACAACGTTTGCAGCGCTTTCGGGCGGGAGCCCCGCCAGCACACAGGCTCCGCTACAGCTGACGTTCAATATCAACCCTGGCTATGCGTTTGCTGGTTTCACCTTTACCGAGCGCGGCGACTACTTCCTGTTTGGCGCGGGAGCGGTAAACGTTGCGGCCAGTGTCGAAGCCATGAATGCCGCCAACTCGGCGTCCACTACCCTGAACCTGACTTCCGGCTCATCGTTCACCCAGACGGGTGCCGCCACCCCCTGGCAGTTGACCGGCAGCCTGTCGGCGCAGGGCCTGGGCCTCCCGCAAACCCTGCTGGTTACGCTGGACAACAG
>JANJUT010000225.1 GCA_024710445.1 Thiobacillus sp. | reverse complement strand
GGCGCGCAGATTGAAGCAGCGTTGGGGAACGGTGCGGATTTGGGTGTGTCGATTGAGTATTCGCGCGAGGGCACGGCGCTGGAAACGGCGGGGGGGATTGCGACTGCGCTGCCGTTGATTCAGGGCGAGGTGTTTCCGGTGGTGAATGGCGACGTGTATACCGAGTTTGATTTCAGCCGGCTGGCCGAGCCGATGATGCGATTGGCAGCGGGCCAGGATCGGATGCATCTGGTGCTGGTGGATAACCCGCCGCAACATCCTAATGGGGATTTTGTGCTGGAGGGGGACCGGGTGCGCCGTGGGGAAGCGTCGCCGGCCCGGTTGACGTTCTCCGGCGTCGGGGTCTACCACCGGGCGCTATTTAACCATACGGCTGCGGGCGAAAAAGCGCCGCTGGCGCCGCTGCTGTTCCAGGCAATCGATGCCGGACGCGCGAGCGGGGAATACTTCAGCGGGCGCTGGGTCGATGTCGGCACGCCCGAGCGCCTGCAGCAACTTGATGAAAGCTTACGCAACCATGCTTGATGCACAGAACCATATTCAACGACGCGCCCGTCTTGCGGCGACCCTGGGCGACGGTATCGCCATTGTCGCCACGGCGCCGGAGGTGGCGCGTAACCGCGACAGCCATTACCCGTATCGGCACGACAGTTATTTTTACTGGCTGACGGGGTTTAACGAACCCGAGGCGGTGGTGGTCGTGGTCGGCGGCGAAAAACCCGAGTCCATCCTGTTCTGCCGCGACAAGGACGAGACGCGCGAGATATGGGACGGCTTTCGCCACGGCCCGGAGGCGGCACAGAAAGACTTCGGTTTCGACGCGGCCTATTCGATCATGGAACTGGATGCCAGGCTGCCCGACCTGATGGGCAATCGCGAGCGCCTCGCCTACGCGGTGGGGCAGGATCCGGCGTGGGATGCGCGCGTGATCGGCTGGCTCAATGCAGTGCGCGCCAAGTCGCGGCAGGGCGTGATGGCGCCGGGCGAGATCGTCGACGTGCGCCATGCGCTCGACGAAATGCGGCTGATCAAGGATGCCCATGAACTGGCCCTGATGCGCCGTGCCGCCGAGATTTCGACCGGCGCGCATCGTGCCGCCATGCGTATCACCCGGCCCGGCGGCCATGAATACGAGGTCGAGGCGGAACTCCTGTCCGCTTTCCGTCGCGGCGGCGCCGAGGCCCCGGCCTACAACTCCATCGTGGCGAGTGGCGCCAACGCCTGCGTATTGCACTACGTCTTCAACAACAAGCCGCTACGCGATGGCGATCTGCTGCTGATCGACGCTGCGGCCGAATTCGGCAGTTATGCGGCCGACATCACCCGCACCTTTCCGGTCAACGGCCGCTTCTCGGCGGCGCAGAAGGATGTCTACGAACTGGTGCTGGCAGCACAGATTGCCGCCATCGGCGAGGTGCGCCCGGGCAGTACCTGGAATGCGCCGCATGACGCAGCGGTGCGGGTGCTGACGCAGGGCATGGTCGACCTCAAGTTGCTCGAGGGCAGTGTGGACGGCCTGATCGAGTCCAGCGCCTACAATCGTTTTTACATGCACAAAACGGGGCACTGGCTGGGCCTCGACGTACACGACGCCGGTGAATACAAGCTCAATGGCGAATGGCGGCCGCTGCAGGCGGGCATGACGCTGACGGTCGAACCCGGCCTGTATATCCGCCCGGCGGATGATGTGCCGGAGGCACTGTGGAACATCGGCATCCGCATCGAGGACGATGTGGCGGTGACCGAATCCGGCTGCGAGGTGCTGACTTCTCCCCCCAAATCGGTCGCCGAGATCGAGGAATGGATGCAAGGGTGACGTCCCGGAATGATGTTCTGATCGTCGGGGCCGGTCCGGTGGGCGCGGTGTGCGCGCTGGCCCTGCAACAGCAGGGGATTGCGGCGCGGGTACTGGAAGCGCAGCCGGCCGATGCGCGCGCCGACACGCGCACGCTGGCCTTGTCGCATGGCTCGCGTCTGATCCTCGATCGCCTGGGCGTGTGGGACCAGCTCGAAGGCGTGACGCCGATCACCCGGATTCACATTTCGCAACGTGGTGCGCTCGGGGTGGCGCGTTTGACGGCCGAGGAAGTGAAGGTGCCGGCGCTGGGCTATGTGCTGCCTTATGCCACGCTGACCACGGTGTTGCAGCAGGCGCTGGCCGATGCCGGGATCGCGGTCGAGTATGGCGTGGCGGTGGAACACGTCGAATCCGATGCCAGCGGTGCCACGCTGCAAACAGCGACAGGCCGCAACTTGACGGCGCCTCTGGTGGTGGTGGCTGATGGCGGACGCGGGGAATCCGCGCCGGAGCCGAAAATTTCACGCGACTACGCGCAGATGGCGGTTGTATGCGAAGTGCAGACCGAACTGCCGCATGCGAATCAGGCCTACGAGCGGTTTACGCCGGAAGGTCCTGCAGCTTTGCTACCGAAAGGCGACCGCTACGCATTGGTATGGACCGCCAGCAATGCGGATGCCGAACGTATTGTCGCGCTGCCGGATGACGCATTTCTGGCGGCGTTGTATCAACACTTCGGTGGGCGGCAAGGACGCTTTACTGCGGCCAGCCCACGCAAGACTTTCCCGCTCAGGCTGGCCTATGTCGGCAGCGAGGCAGCCGACCGGGTGGTACGCATCGGCAATGCGGCGCAGACGCTGCATCCGGTGGCCGGGCAGGGATTCAACATCGGCCTGCGCGATGCCTGGGAACTGGCGACCTTATGTGGCGACACAGCGGCCGACGAGATCGGCAGCGCCGCCATGCTGCGTGCCTATGCGAGCGGCCGGCGCGTCGACGTGCTGGGCGGCGTCGGCTTCACCGAGTTCCTGCTGCGCACGTTTGGCAATGACATTGCCCCGCTGCGCCATGCGCGCGGGCTCGGCCTGCTGGCAATGGAAATGTTTCCGCCGCTGAAAACCTTCGTCGCGCAGCGCATGATGTTCGGAGCGCGCGGATGAGCCGCGCACGTTATCAAGTCATCATCGTCGGCGCCGGTCTGGTAGGCGCGGCGGCCGCGGTGGCGCTTGGCCGTCAGGGGCTGCAGGTGGCGCTGGTCGAGCGCCAGCCGCCATGGGTGCCGGATGACATCTGGGATACCCGCATCTATGCGATCAGCCCTGCCAGCCAGCGTTTTCTGGAACGGCTGGGCGTCTGGCCACTTATGGATTCCGGCCGGATTCAACCGGTTTACCGCATGGATGTGGCGGGCGATGCCGGCGGCGCGGTGCGGCTCGATGCCTATGAATCGGGTGTGTCGCATCTGGCCGCCATCGTCGAAAGCGGACGTCTGCAGCATGCCCTGTGGCAGGCCCTGCAGGCAGACGGCAACGTGAGCGTATATTGCCCGGCCACCATCGAATCCATCGAATGGGCCGAGCCGTTTTCGAGTGTGAAGCTGTCCGGCGGCGACATGCTGGAAGCCGAATTGATTGTCGGCGCGGATGGCGCGGCGTCGCGGGTTCGCGAATGGGCGGGCCTTGTTTCGACGCTCACGCCCTACGGCCAGAGCGGCGTGGTGGCGAATTTCGAATGCGAGCGCCCGCATCGCGGCACTGCATTCCAGTGGTTCTTCGACAGCGACATTCTGGCCTGGCTGCCGCTTGCCGGTCAGCGGAATCCTGCTGCCGGGGGGAACCGCCTGTCGATGGTCTGGTCCACTCAGTCGGACCATGCGGATGAACTGGTTGCGCTGGATGCCGCGACACTGGCTGAAACCGTACGTTCCGCAGGCCACGACAAACTGGGCGAACTGAAGCTGCTGACACCGGCAGCAGCCTTTCCGCTGCGATTGATCCGGGTGGAATCGGTTGTGGCCCCGGGCGTGGCGTTGATCGGCGATGCGGCACACGGCGTGCATCCGCTGGCAGGGCAGGGCGTGAACCTGGGTTTTGGTGATGCCGAAATACTGGTTGATACTGTGGCCCGGCACCATCGTCGCAGCCGCTGTGGCGATGTACGCGTATTGAACACCTATGCCCGCCAGCGTGCCGAGCCGGTGCAGCGCATGCAGGCCGTCACACACGGCCTGCATCATCTGTTTGCAGACGAGCAGGCCGCATGGTTGCGCAATTCCGGGATGCGTTGGGTGAACCGGTTGCCGCCGTTGAAAGCGGCGCTGGTTCGCGAAGCGATGTCCTGATTTTTTAATGTACCTGGAGTATTGAATGAAATTCACCCCTCTGGCGCTGGCCTCCCTCCTGATGTTTTCTGCGTGTGCGCAGGCCAGCGAATCGGTGATTCGCAATGCGTTGACCAAGCAGTTTCCGGGTGCGCAGATCCACTCGATCAAGAAAACGCCCTACAGCGGCTTGTACGAGGTCTACATGGATGGGCAACTGGTGTATGCCGATGCCAAGGCGCAATATGTGTTTGCCGGCGATGTGATCGACCTGAAAAATCGCAGCAACCTGACGCAGTCACGGCTCAACCAGTTGCAGGCAATCAAGTGGGATTCGCTGCCGCTGGCTAATGCGCTCAAGACCGTCAAGGGTAACGGCTCACGCAAGCTGGTGGTGTTTTCCGACGTGGACTGCCCGTATTGCCGCCGGTTCGAGGCCGAGCTGGCCAAGGTCGACAACATCACCGTTTACACATTTCTGTACCCCATCGAAGGCCTGCATCCCAAAGCCGTGCAGATGTCGAAACAGATCTGGTGCGCGCCTGACCGCAACAAGGCCTGGGACAACTACATCACCGCAGGCACCGTGCCGAACAACGATGGCAAATGTGTGAATCCGGTCGATGAAACCATCGCTTTGGGCCAGAAGCTGAAAGTGTCCGGCACTCCCACGCTCTTTTTCGCCGATGGCCAGCGCGTCCCCGGCATGGTGCCTGCGGCGCAACTGGAAAAACTGCTGGCCGCCCACGCCAAATAAGCATGAGCAGCCCGTTCTGGGACGAGCGTTACGCCACGGATGACTACATTTTCGGCACTGCGCCGAATGTGTTTCTGGCCAGCCAGGCCGGGCTGATTCGTCCGGGCATGCAGGCGCTGGCCATCGCCGATGGCGAGGGCCGCAATGGCGTGTGGCTGGCCGAGCGGGGCGTGCAGGTGCATGCGGTCGATGTGTCGCGGGTCGCGCTGGCAAAAGCCCACAAGCTGGCCGCCGGGCGCAGTGTGTCATTGAACTTCGAGCAACTCGATGTGCTGGAGTGGGACTGGCCGGAAAATGCCTACGACCTCATCGTCGCCATCTTCATCCAGTTCGCGCCGCCACCTGAGCGCGAGCGCATCATGGCCGGCATTCGGCGCGCCCTGAAGCCGGGCGGCCTGTTGATCCTGCAGGGCTACACCCCGAAGCAGGTCGGGTTCGCAACCGGCGGTCCGGGCAATGTTGCCAATATGTATACCGCCGACTTATTGCGTGAATGGTTTGGCGACTGGAAGATCGGCCATCTGCACGAGCACGAATCCTTTATCAGCGAGGGCAGCCACCACCATGGCATGTCGGCGCTGATCGATCTGGTCGCGCAAAAGCCGCACTGATTACTCGCCACGGGTTTGTTCCTCAAGCGCCAACTGGCGCAGGCCGTCGATGGCCTGTTTCAGCGTGGCATTGCCGCTGTCGCGCGGATACACCATGTAGGCAGGCAGCTTGAATTGCGGCGTGTCCGGCACGCGCCACAACTTTCCAGCCTGGATATAGTGCCGCACCAGGCGTTGCGGAAAATAGCCGCTGCCACCGTAGGTCAGCAGTTGTTGCACGCCCAGCCAGCCGATGTTCGCAATCAGCGCGGGCGGTCCCGTTTCGGCATGATGTTCGCTGAACCGGGCATTGAATTCCGGCCCCCAGTCGATGTGAATGTAGCCCTCGTCCGGCCAGCCGCGCTTGAGATCGCTGGTCACCAGCAGCAGGGTTTCGTCGAACAGCGGTTCCACCGTCAGCCCGGGGCGCGACGTGGGCGTATACATCACGCCGATGTCCACCGCGCCTTCGATCAGGCCCTGCATGATGTCGGGTTCGAAGCCGATATCCAGACGCAGCGACACATCGGGCGCCGCCTCGCGCATCCAGGCGACCCAGTGCGGCAGGAATCTTTCCCACAATGCGGTGCGTCCGCTCAGCGTCAGCACGTCGCGAAACCCATGCGGCAGGCCGACATCGTGGTGTGCCTGCTCGACCGTGCGCACCAGGTTCTTGGCGTGGCGCAGGAAGCGCTTGCCGGATGGCGTCAGTTCCGCGCCATTGCGTCCGCGCTGGAACAGGCGTGCGCCAAGCGAGGTTTCCAGCGTGTTGATGCGTGCGCTTACCGTCGATTGCGTCACATGCAGGCGGCTGGCGGCGGCTACAAAGTTGCCGGTGGCGGCCACCATCAGGAAGGTGCGGGCGAGTTCGGTGTCCATGGCTAGATTCTCGTCGGCTATCTATCGGGTTTTTCGATATTAGATACCAAAATTTATCGTTGGATCAATATATAAGAGATCCCTAAACTGGCTCCATCGTCATTTTGAGGAGCATGTCATGGATCAAGCAACCGATTTCGCAACCGTGCTGCCAGAACTGGATGCCGAAGGCTATCTGGTCGATCCCGCCGACTGGAACGAGGACGTGGCCAGGGCCTTGGCGCAGAGTGAAAACATTGAACTGAACGACGACCATTGGGACGTTCTGCGTTTCATGCGCGACTTTTACGAAGAGAACCAGGTCGCGGCCGATGCCCGCTTCGTCATCAAGCATCTGGCCGAACGGATGGGCCGGGAGGCGCAAAAGAAACTGTTCGTGCTGTTTCCCTATGGCTACGTCAAGCAGGCCTGCAAGATTGCCGGCATGCGGCGCCCCCGTGCCTGGAGCACGGGTTGAAAGCAGGCTCCTGTCCCTGGAGGGCTTGATTCCTCTCCATGCCGGTGCCGCAAAAGCGGGCCGGCATCCCGGCGCACTTTACAGTGCATTCCCATTCAACCAACCGGTCCACGAAATGGTACGCAAACTGGCTTATTCGGTCTCCGAACGTGAACACTGGGTGTCGGCCCTTGGCGCCCTGCTGGGCATTCTGGCGGTGATGTGGGTGGGTGAAATCTGGCTGGGCAAGAACGGCGGCTTGCTGGCTGTCGCCTCGATGGGATCTGCCGCGGTGTTGCTGTTTGCTGCGCCGCATGGCGCACTGTCGCAGCCGTGGCCGGTGTTCGGCGGCAATATTGTATCGGCGCTGATCGGGGTTACCTGCGCGCGCTGGCTGGGTGCCGACCCGATGCTGGCCGCGTCGCTGGCCGTGGCGCTGTCGATCGCTGCCATGTACAGCTTGCGCTGCCTGCATCCGCCCGGCGGGGCGACGGCGCTGTATGCCGTGCTGGGCGGCGACGCCGTGCATGCGCTGGGATATGGCTATGCGTTCAATCCGGTGTTGATCGATGTCGTCATCCTGCTGACGGTGGCCGTGATGTTCAACTATCCGTTTGCCTGGCGGCGTTATCCGCAATCCTGGCATCTTCGCCAACCGGCCAGGGTTTCCGATACGGCCGAAAAGAGCATGATTCCGCACAGCAGCCTGGTCTATGCGCTGTCGCAGATCGACACGTTTGTCGACGTCAGCGAAGAAGACCTGCAGCGAATCTATGCCCTGGCGCTGAAAGGGGAAGTGCCGGCTACATCAGCAGTGCCCGAGCGTTCCATTCAGCCCGTTGAGGTGCTGCGCTAGCAGCGATTTGCCGCACCAACTTCCGGGCATGGTTTTGCGCGCTATCTGCTTATAGATACTTGATGCGGCTACGCAGCGCGTTGATGTTCGTCATCGCATCGCGCAGCGTGCTGCCGTCCCCGGCCGTTCCGACGATCACGCCCTTGCCTGACACGGGAATGATCGTGTCGATCTGGAAACGTCCGGTCGTGCCGCGCAGAAAGCATTCCTCGTCGAAATAGAGACGGTCGCCCTCCGTTCCAACGGCATCGGATTCAAGGGTGTCGAAACCGATGAGCCTGATGAGGTCATCGCGGCCGGTGATGTCGATGGGATCGATTGATCGGTTTTCGGGGTTGATCAAAATGGCTTTCATTCTGGGCTCTCAATCGTCACGTGATCGATTCAAAGGCCCGCCCCGTGTGGGGCGGGCGGCTTGCTTACACGCTCATCAGCCGAGATCAAAGCGATCCAGATTCATCACTTTGTTCCATGCCGCCACGAAGTCGTGGACGAATTTTTCCTGTGCGTCCGATGTTGCATAGGCCTCAGCCAGCGCCCGCAGCCGGGAATTCGAGCCGAAGACCAGATCGACGCGGGTGCCGGTCCACTTCTTCTCGCCGCTCTTGCGGTCACGCCCTTCGAATACGTCCTCATCCTTCGATACGGGATTCCATACCGTGCCCATGTCGAGCAGGTTGACGAAGAAGTCGTTGCTGAGCGTTCCCGGCTGTTGGGTGAAGACACCATGCTGGGACTGGCCGAAGTTGGCATTGAGGGCACGCATGCCACCGACCAGTACCGTCATCTCGGGCGCGCTGAGTGTCAGCAGTTGCGCCTTGTCGAGCAGCAGCTCTTCGGCCGAGACCGTGTACTTGCCCTTCTGGTAGTTGCGGAAACCATCGGCGATCGGTTCGAGCACGGCGAAGGAGTCCACATCGGTCTGTTCCTGCGAAGCGTCCATGCGGCCCGGCGTGAACGGAACTGTCACGGCGTAGCCCGCTTTCTTCGCGGCTTCTTTGACCGCGGCGCAGCCGGCCAGCACGATCAGATCGGCCAGCGAGACCTTTTTGCCACCGGCAGCCGACTGGTTGAAATCGGCCTGGATGCCTTCCAGCGTCCTGAGCACCTTGGCCAGTTGCGTTGGCTCGCTGGACTCCCAGTCCTTCTGCGGCGCCAGGCGAATGCGCGCACCGTTGGCGCCACCACGCTTGTCGGAGCCGCGGAACGTCGAGGCCGAGGCCCAGGCGGTCGAAACCAGCTCCGAAACGCTGAGCCCGGACGCCAGCACCTTGGCTTTCAGGGCAGCAGCGTCCTTCTCGTCGATCAGCTTGTGATCGACTGCGGGGATCGGGTCTTGCCAGATCAGGTCTTCCTTCGGCACTTCGGGGCCAAGGTAGCGCGACTTCGGTCCCATGTCGCGGTGCGTCAGCTTGAACCAGGCGCGGGCGAAGGCATCGGCGAATTCGTCCGGATTCTGGTGGAAGCGGCGCGCGATTTTTTCATAAGCCGGGTCCATGCGCATCGCCATGTCCGCGGCGGTCATGATGATCGGCACTTTCTTCGATGCGTCGTGCGCGGCCGGGGCCTGGTTGCTGTCGGTCGCCTGTTTCGGCGTCCACTGGTTGGCGCCTGCCGGACTCTTGCTCAACTCCCACTCGTTGCCGAACAGCATGTCGAGATAGCTCATGTCCCACTTGATTGGGGTCGGTGTCCACGAACCTTCCAGGCCGCTGCCGATCTGGTCGCCGCCCTTGCCGCTCTTGAAGCTGCTCTTCCAGCCCAGGCCCTGCTCGGCGAGTCCGGCCGCCTCGGGTTCGGGTCCAACCAGCGCGGCATCGCCCGCGCCGTGGCATTTGCCGAAAGTGTGGCCGCCGCAGGTGAGTGCTACCGTCTCTTCATCGTTCATGGCCATGCGCGCGAAGGTCTCGCGCACATCGCGGCCGGACGCGAGCGGGTCCGGGTTGCCGCCGGGGCCTTCCGGGTTGACGTAGATCAGGCCCATCTGCACCGCCGCGAGCGGGTTTTCGAGGTCGCGCTCGCCGGAATAGCGCGCCTTGTCGTCCAGCCACGTGTCTTCATTGCCCCAGTAAACGTCGATCTCCGGCGCCCAGACGTCCTCGCGTCCGCCGCCGAAGCCGAAGGTCTTGAAGCCCATCGATTCCATGGCGACGTTGCCCGCAAGAATGAGGAGGTCGGCCCAGGAGAGCTTCCGGCCGTATTTCTGCTTGATCGGCCACAGCAGGCGGCGGGCCTTGTCGAGATTGACGTTGTCGGGCCAGCTGTTGACGGGGGCGAAACGCTGATTGCCGTGGCCCGCGCCGCCGCGGCCGTCGCCGGTGCGGTAGGTGCCCGCGCTGTGCCAGGCCATGCGTATGAACAAGGGGCCGTAGTGGCCGTAATCCGCTGGCCACCATTCCTGCGAGTCGGTCATCAGGGCGGTCAGGTCCTTTTTCACTGCCTTGAGATCGAGGCTCTTGAATTCCTTGGCGTAGTTGAAGTCCTCGCCCATCGGGCTGGACTCGGGGGTATGCTGATGCAGGATTTCGAGGTGCAGCTGGTTGGGCCACCATTGGTAATTTGACGTGCCGCTTCCGGCTTTGTGTACAAACGGACATTTGCTGTCAGGCATGGCTTCCTCCTGTCGATATTCGACTCCACAGTCGACTGCCCTTATTTAAGAACAATAAAAACCTTTTGTCTCATGCATTATCTAGAATGATTTGATTGATACAGCCTATAACCTGTCATGACCCTGCAAGAACTCAAATATCTCGTTGCGCTGGCCGACCACGGCCACTTCGGACGAGCGGCCGAGGCCTGCTTCATTACCCAGTCGACGCTATCGACCCAGCTCAAAAAACTGGAGGACTTCCTCGGCGTCACGCTGTTCGATCGCAGCCTTAAGCGTGTGACGCCGACACCGATCGGGCAGGAAATTCTGGCGGCGGCACGCAACATCGTCGAGGAATCCGAGCGTATCCGGGAACTGGCCAGGCACGCGCAGGACCCGATGGCGCGAACCTTGCGGCTCGGCGTCATCCCCACGCTCGGGCCGTATTATCTGCCGCATGCGTTGATGCTGATGCACAAGAAACATCCCGGACTGCGGATGTTGCTGCGCGAGGAGATGACGCCGCAGATTCTGGAGCATCTGGCTGAAGGCAAACTGGATGCGGGCCTGCTGGCCCTGCCTGTCGATGACGATAATCTGCGCGTCGAACCCTTGTTTTACGAGCCTTTTTTTGCTGCGTTGCCTGCAGGCCATGCGCTGGCCAAACACGAGGTGCTGAAAGTGCCCGACATCATGACCGAGAAATTACTGCTGCTTGACGAAGGCCACTGCCTGCGCGATCAGGCGCTTGACCTCTGCGGGGCAAACTCCAAGGGCCGTGAGGAGGTACGCGCCACCAGTCTGGAAACGCTTCGCCCGATGGTGGGAATGGGGCTGTGGATGACACAGCAACCTGCGCTGTCAGTTGATGCCGGGC
>JANJUT010000126.1 GCA_024710445.1 Thiobacillus sp. | reverse complement strand
ACCGTCAACGTCTTTTATTCCACCGAGCCCATCTGGTCTTTCATCGCCGGCTTCATGCTGCCGCTGGTATCCGGCGCGGCCAGCCAGCTTTTGCCGGTCTGGCTGCGTCCCGGCGTACAAACTGAATGGCATGCAGGATTGCGCCACAGCCTGGGGCGCTACAACGGCCTCCGCGCGGTGCTATTCTGCAGCGGGGGGATCGCAGCCGGAATGGGCTGGGAGTGGGGGATTTTGCCGAGCCTGGCCGCACTGATCTGGTTTTTGCTGCAGACCAGCGCGGCGCTGCTAGCGGCCTTGAATTTTCAGAAAAGGAATCCGTCATGAGCTATCCCGACTTTTTCGATGCGGTCGCCCGCATCACGCTGTACGACCCGCTTGCCGAACTTCTTGGCGCGGCCGACAGGGGGCGGATCGACTATGGCTATGTCGACGTGGTCAAACTTGCCGGACATTCCTGCCCCACGGTAGCAGGCGCCTACCTGATGACGCTGCAGGCACTCGCCCGGCTCTACCCGGGCGACACCCCGGAACGCGGCGGCATCCGCGTCGAATTCGGCACCGCGCAAACCGACGGTGTCACCGGCGTCATCGCTGCCGTCATCGGCATGCTGACCGGCGCAGCGGGTGAAGGCGGGTTCAAGGGCCTGGCAGGGCAATTCAGCCGCCAGAATTTGCTGACCTTCGCAGCGGAAAACATCACCGAAGTCCGCTTCAGCCGGCTCGACACGGGTGCACGCGTGGCCGTCACCTACCATCCCGAAGTCGTGCCCCCGCCACCCGAGTTACAGGAACTGATGCCCGCCATCCTTGAGGGAACGGCAAGCGACACGGAACTGACGGAATTTGGCCGCCTCTGGCAAATGCGGGTCAAGCGCATCCTGATTGATCATCAGGATGATCCGGCACTGGTCGAGTGCCGTGATGACCCGGTGCCTGATGCCGTTTAGACGGGCAGCGCGCGCGCCGCTGAGACACCAGTCCTGGGTGCCCATCCCTCGATCAGGGTGGCGATGACCGCATCGGCCTGATCCGCCAGTTCGAAGCGGTGATCCGAAAGTATCCAGCGAAAAGCCAAGCCTTGCACTGCGGCGATCAAAATGCAGGCATTCTGCTGCGGGACGATATCCGGGCGAATTTCCCCTTGTTCCTGCGCGGCACTGATCAAACCAGCAACAAAATTCAAAAAGAACAGCACCAGTTCGTTCATGCGGTCACGAAAGACAGGGTCGCCACTTTGCAAGGCTTCGGAAAACAGCAGACGGGGAATTCCCGGTTGTTTCTGAATGAAATTCAAATGCGCGCGAATGACCGCCTTCAGGCGCTCCAGCGGCGTCATCTGCGCCAGGCCGAGTCCGGCCATTTCCTGCTGCAGCCGTTCCTGAATGGTGTCCACCAGCGCAACCAGGATGTGGCTCTTGTTGCCGAAGTGAAGAAACAGCGTGGGCTGTGCAATGCCTACCGCCCTGGATAACGAGCGGGTGGTGAGCTTGGCCACACCTTCATGGCGAATGATCTCCATGGCCGCTTCAATGATGTCATGACGGCGGACTTCGGCGGATTTTCTTTTTTTGACGGTCACTATTAATTTTGTGCCCTAAGTGATGCCAGCGGCCCGGGAAGATTCATCAGCATCCGGACCGGATAATTGAGTAGCGGCGGCAGCACAAACGGCCGCCGCCACAAGGTACACGCTATTCAGCTTGTTTTCAGGAACAGCAACTGCCTTCCCTGACCCCTGCCTTTTTGAGCATGAATGCCAGCGGACAGAAGCCGGTCACGCCACTTTGCGCCAGGCTGACGCCGACAAAAGCGGTGAGCCAGAGCCAGTCCGGGTTGGAATAATGGGCCAGAACGACGCTGAGCACCACCATCAGGCCCGTCATTAAATGCACGGTACGATCTACGGTCATAAAACCTCCATTAATTGAGTCGCCTCGATGAGACGGAAAATGTCATAAACCCGGCCGCACGCGACCGGGCATCCCGATCAGAACTTGTACGCGATGTTCATGTTGTACTGGTTCTGGCTGATTTTGATGGTGTTGGTCCCACCACTCTGTGTCAGCTCGTTTTCAAAGGCATGGGTGTAGGCGAAACTGCCGCTGACCTTGTCGCTGAACTTGCGCGTGAGGCCAAACGACAGGTGATGTTCAACAATCGCGGTGGAGCCGAGGTTGGAGGTGACATCTTCGGCGCCGATCGGCGACTTGCCATAGTTGTAACCGACGCTGATCGCCATCGGCCCCATGTCCTTCTTCACGCCGATGGAGTACACGGTCTGGTCATCCCAGCCGAAAGTCAAAGCGCTTGGATAAGGTGCGCCAGGAGTGGTGACGGTAATTCTATCCATCACATCATTGAAGAAAATACGCTTGATGTCGGCCTCCACCAGCAAACCGGGCATCGGCTTGAATGCCAGCCCGAAGGCCACCGAAGCGGGCATGTCCATGTCGAAGCTGACTGTTCCAGCGGTAGTGTAGTACTCCATGTCGGCCATATCGGTCTTGCTGGTCCAGACGAGACCTGCCTGCAGCTTGGGATTGATCTTGTAGGTCGCGCCCAGCGTCGCGCCAAAGCCGAATTGCTGGTTTTGCGGCAGCGAGAAATTCGCATTGGCCATGGCCAGGCTCTGGTTGGCGATGTTGAGCGAGGCGCCCAGGGTCAGCGCATCGTTGACCTTGTAGGCCGCGGCTGGCGTGAAGCGGAACACCTGCTTGGTCGTCACCATCGGCGGGGTGCCAGCGGTGACGCCATTGATGTCGGCCACGTTGACCCCCATGCCCGCCACGCCGCCCAGCGCCATACCCAGGAAGAGCCGGTCGTTGACGTTAAACACTGCACCGCCGCCGGGCATCATGTACCAGTCGGAATCGCTCTCATTGCCATTGACTTCGCGCGGCGGGTTCAGCACGCCAAAACCCAGGTCAAAACGCACATCCTTGATGTCGAGATCGGCCATGCCGGCCGGGTTGACCAGCACCGTCAGGGCATCCTGGGCCTGTGCGACAGTCGCGCCACCCATCCCGGCCTGCGCAGCCGACGTGGCGATCATCTGGTCGCCGTTGGTGGCATGTGCGTTATGTGCCAGGGTCAGGACGGCAGCCGCCACGGCAACGGAAATGTAATTTTTGTTCATGTTTGATTCTCCTCGATTCAGGGTTGGGATTTACTTGGACAAGGGGGTCATCAGGTTGGCTGAAACACCGGGCACGCCGCGGAATTTCTGATGGCAAGCCACACAGCCCGTCATGATGTCGCTCATGTAGGACGCCGCTTTCGGCATGTCGCCCGCATCCGCTGCTTCGGCCAGCTTGAGCGCGCTACCCTCGACGATGGTGTTCATCGCCGGCAGCACAGCCAGATCATTGTTGTTGACCTTGTCCAGCGGGAAATAGGGCAGCAAGCCGCCCTTGGGAATGCGATGGCTGGCCAGACGGCGCGCCGCCTCGGCCGCCTGCTCGGCGTTGTCGGTTGCCAATGCCGAGGCAATGCTCTGATATTCGGACAGGATCTCATGCATGATCTGGCGCAGGGTCGTCTCCTTGGCGCGACGCGGATGGCCGGCATGCAGTTTCACGATGGTGCCTTTGAGCTCGGGTGACAGCGCCATCACCTTCTGGCGCATTTCCGGGGTGAACACCTTCATCATGTTTTGCATTTCGGCCGGCATGGGCGCTGCACCTTGAGGGGCGTCAGCCGCCATGAGACCGGACGAGGCAAGGCTGGCAGCCAGCGCCAGTGGGATGAGCAGGGTTTTTTTCATGAGATCTCCAGGAATGTGATGGCACAGATTGAATAACAATACGAACATATGATCGATTGATCACCTGTTCGTGTGATTATATATATGAATTTTTCATATAGGCAAGCGGATCGTAAAGTCTGTTAAAAAAATCCCTGTAATCACCGCGCCATCCGGAATCATTCCGGTGCCATTCATGCGGTGTACGGATACAATTTCGTCATTCGGACGACGAACCGAGGCCAAACCAGATGCGGAGCATGCTTGCCGCGACCTGATTCAAGGGCAACGCGTCGGCCAGAACCCATACAAGGCGTGGCATCCCGGGCACAAGCCCCGGCCAGGCCTTTCAACGAAAAGCATAAGGATCAGAATGAAACGCGTGGATGATTTCCGCCTGCGCTTCGGCAAACAGGAACTGGTACCGATCGTCATCGGTGGCATGGGAGTGGACATTTCGACCACCGAGCTGGCGCTCGAGGTCGCGCGCCTCGGCGGCATCGGCCATATTTCAGACGCGCTGGTGCAGGCTGTGTCCGATCACCGCTACCATACCAAATTCGTCAGCCAGAAGCTCAAGCAGTACAAGGCCAACGTCGCCAGCAGCGACAAATCCGGCGTGCACTTCAATCTTGGCGTGCTGGAAGAAGCCACCCGCAACCATGTCGGAAAAACCATGGAAGCCAAGCAGGGCTCCGGCATGATTTTCGTCAACTGCATGGAAAAACTCACCATGAATTCGCCGCGCGAGACCCTGCGCGTGCGCCTGTCCGCAGCGCTCGACGCCGGCGTCGACGGCATCACCCTCTCCGCCGGTCTGCATCTCGGCTCGTTCGCCCTGATCGAAGACCACCCGCGTTTTCGGGATGCCAAGCTCGGCATCATTGTCTCGTCGGCACGCGCGCTGGCGCTGTTCCTGCGCAAGAACGCCAGGCTCAACCGCCTGCCCGACTTTGTCGTGGTGGAAGGGCCACTCGCCGGTGGCCACCTGGGCTTCGGCATGGACTGGGCGCAATACGACCTCGCCACCATCATGGCCGAGGTGCTGGAGTTCATTAGAACCGAGCACCTCGAGATTCCGGTGATCGCAGCGGGCGGCATCTTCACCGGCAGCGATGCCGTCGGCTTCCTGGAACAGGGCGCTGCCGCCGTGCAGGTGGCCACCCGCTTCACCGTCACCCGCGAGTGCGGCCTGCCGGACAAGGTCAAACAGGAATATTTCAAGGCCAGCGAAAACGACATTGAGGTCAATACGATTTCGCCAACCGGTTACCCGATGCGCATGCTCAAGGGCAGTCCGGGTATCGGCGACGGCATCCGCCCCAACTGCGAAGCCTACGGCTACCTGCTCGACGCCAAGGGTAACTGCGCCTATATCGACGCCTACAACCGTGAGGTCGCGCTGCACCCGGATGTGAAGAAGCTTTCAGTCAGGGACAAGACCTGTCTGTGCACGCATATGCGCAACTTCGATATCTGGACCTGCGGCCAGACCACCAACCGGCTCAAGGACACCACCCGGAAACTGCCGGACGGCAGTTATCAGATCCTCAGCGCGGAGCAGGTGTTCACCGACTACCAGTTCAGCACCGACCAGAAGATCGCGCTGCCGGATTAAATGACAGGAGACTTCAGCAGTCAGGTGGCGCCCGGCGCTGCCAGTTTCTGACTGTGGGCAACCAGGAGCGCGCCCATTTCCTCCGCAGGCACGGGACGGCTGAACAGGAAACCCTGCATCTCGTCGCACCCGTTTGCGTGCAGGAAAATACGCTGCGCTTCGGTTTC
>JANJUT010000120.1 GCA_024710445.1 Thiobacillus sp. | reverse complement strand
CGGCCCAGCGGAAGGTGAGCCACAGGTGGCGGGCACAGGGGTGGCCAATCAGGCTGGCGCCCAGGTGCTGGCGCAGGCCTTCTTCGGCGTGCTCCTCGCGCCAGCGGTAGACGCTGGCCACGAGGCTGTGCAACGGTTGCGGGACGCCGGCC
Organism: Thiobacillus sp.; assembly: GCA_024710445.1. Lineage (GTDB taxonomy): Bacteria > Pseudomonadota > Gammaproteobacteria > Burkholderiales > Thiobacillaceae > Thiobacillus. The sequence goes on along the minus strand of JANJUT010000120.1, from coordinate 2,874 downwards.
ATGCTCAGGCGGCCTTGTTGGCTGCCCAGGGCGGAACCGCGCCTGCGTGCTTGGCAGTGGCAGGCGCCGGCGTGAAGCCGGTCGGCACGCCGGGAAGTGAGGTGTTCGCTGGCGCGGCCTGCCCGGGTGCCGCTGCACCGGCAATGGCGCGGTAGTCCTTGACCTCGTTCTGGTCGCCGTACTGGCCGCTATCATCCTTGCGAACGGTGACGCGGATCTGACAGTTGACGCCGTGCAGCTGCTGTGTGTCGGTGAGCTGCAGCACGCCGACGGCGTGGCACAGGGTGGAAAGCTGGCGCTGCCCGATCTCTTCCGCCTTCGGGTTGGCGTTGACGATGTTGATGCGGTCGAACACGATGCGGCCTTTCATGGGGCCGTCTGCGATGCGCCAGTTGAGCTTGAGCATCTGGCCGCTGCCGCTCTTGGTGGCAACGATCTCGGACTCGGAGATGTAGGCGGTGTAGACGCCGGCAGGGATGCATTCGAACTGCTCCTGCGGGGCGACGGACTGGGCGTTGAAGTTCAAAAAAGCCATGGTGTTACTCCTTCGTGGTGGTGGTTGCGCGGACCTTGGCCGCAATCGCGGCAAGATCGGGATGCTCGAAAGCGTCCAGGCAGCCTGAACGATCCTTTGCGACGTAGGAATCGTCCGGCTGGGTCTGTAGCCAGCGAGTGGGGATGCCATCGGCGTCTTTCTCGACGCGCATGGCGAAAATCATGTCGGTGAAATAGGGCAATGCCTGGCCGAGCTTGGTGCCCGGCAGCATAGGCGCGTGAACCGAGCGCGAGCCGACCACGGCGTTTGTGGTGAGCGCGCCGGTGGTGCGTGTTTCCACGATGTCCACCTTCTCGGTGGCCATCTTGGCGCTGAAGTAGACGTTTCGCCCTGGCAGGTCGCGGAACGATCGGATCAGCTCGTACATGCGCTCCTGCAGTGCGCCGTAGGCTTGGCGCGGGTCACGCGTGGCCTTCTTCTCTGCCGACAACACGACCTCGGCAATTTCGCTAATCGAGTCCAGGCACACCCACTCGAACTGGCGACCCTCGGCGGACTGAGACAGGTAGGCGTAGGCCTCGGATACGTCTTCGATCGACTTGACCTCGATGACGGGTATGTCGACGTGGCGCAGGGACAGCAGGCCGGCTTCGGCTGACAGGATCACCGTCGGCGCGCCGGTGGTGGCGCACAGGCTGGTTTTGCCTGCGCCGGCCGGGCCGTACACGGTGAGCTTGAGGCCGTTGAGCGCGGCAGCCTCGCGGGTGGACGTGAGCTTGATCGCCATTACGCAGCCTCCACCAGTTCGACCTTGACGGTCGGCGTGGCCGGCTTCGCGGTGACGAAGCGCGACACCAGCGCGAATACAGCCGGGTTCGCCGATTCCAGCGCCCGATAGTGCTTCATGTCCAGCTCGGGCTTCCAGCGGAAAGCATCGTGCGCCAGCTCGGGAAGATCGTTCCAGGAGTTCTGGACCGCGCTACTGTCGAGCGTGCGGGTGAGTTTTGCGGTGACGCTCACCCGGAAACATCCGAATGGCGCTGAGCTCGTGCCTTCGTCCTTCACCAGCATGAGGCCTGCGATCCGGGCGTCGATTTCGCGCCTGCGCTCGACTGCCGCCGTCTCGGCAGCTTTTGCCTCAATCCAGGCTGCTGCTAGTTCCTGCATCGTGTTCATGCGTTTGCTCCTTGTCGTTGTGGATGATCTCGTGCTCGCGCCATGTGCGCTGCACGTCGGTATGGGTAGACGACACGTAGGCGCGCGCCGGGTCGGCGAGATTCAGGATGCAGGCAGGATGAGGGCGGTCGACGATGAGGGCGCGCATCAGATCACCCCCATCAATGACAGCACCAGAATCACCACGCAGCCGACCACCCCGACCGCGCCGACGATGTAGTCGCCGCGGTCGGCGTTGCGCATCTCCCGTGCGAGCAGCGCGCGGCGCAGTTCGCGGTCTCTCTGGTAGCGGGTGCTCATGCGGCCTCCAGTGCCGGCTGCATGTCGAGCGCGTGGCGGTGGGCGATCTCGCCCAGGGCGCGCAGGTCGTCGACCACCGGCGATTCGGGCGCCGCGGCGTGGGCGTTCACGTACATGCTGGCGATCATCTGCGCCAGCGAGCGCCAGCGGGCGATCGTCGGCCGCGCACATGCCTCCTGCCAGCGGGCAATGACGATTGCAGGGATACCGTTGATGCTTGTCATCCTCGTCTCCTATGGTTGAGTGGCGCCGGTCTTCCACCGGCTGACGGCCCCTGGATACGTGAGTGATCGCCCGCAGGCGCTTCCGTTGGCTTCACCGTCTATCGCGGGGTTTTTTTGCTGCGTTGGGTGAAGCATTGTAAAACATAAACATTGTGTAAATAGTAAAACCTAAATATTTTTTTATTATCCGGTCCGCGCGGAAAATGGAAAAAGAAAAACCCGCCACGGGGGCGGGTTTATGCTTGTGCGGTGTGGGTGTTTAAGTCAGCGACGTATCACGCCGCAGTTGCAGGGTTACTGCGCCGGCGGCAGCGGGATCTGCGGCTTGCCGGTGGCGCGTCCGAGGATGTCCAGCAAGGTGTCCACGTCCTGCGGGCGCTCCCACTGGAAGACGTGATCGGCGTACATTTCCAGCAGTTCGCGCGTATCGCCAGCCATCTTGCTGGTCTCGCCCGCCATGACGGCATAACAGGCGGCGTCCCCCTGCCGGGCGCGCTTGGCCATGTCGAGCACCAGCGCCTTCGAGCGCAGTTCGACGCGCTTTGACGACAGGTTGTCGGTGCGCAGGTCGACGCTTTCGATGACGTTTAGCCTGCCGTTTATCAGGGCGAATTCGGCGTTCACTTCCGGCCCGAGTGGGTAGCGGGTCACGATCTGGTGCTTATCGATGTCCTTGCC
>JANJUT010000106.1 GCA_024710445.1 Thiobacillus sp. | reverse complement strand
CAAATATGTGGCCATCATAAGAACCCAGTGTGACCAACGTATTAAGGATCTTTGCATGATCGTATCAAAGATCAGCCGGGCTGAGTGCCCCGTCAGGGCCGAATGGGCCGGTTCGAACCATGGCCTGGCCATGACTGGCCGATACGGAAGGGGGATTCAATGGGCTTGGAAGCCGTTGAACGGTCGTGGATTGAGGCCTGAAATCGCAACTTTGCAGCCTGATGCGCAACCTTGAGGCTGTTGCTCAATAGACGGATGTAGGCTGCATAATAGGCGTGTTGATGCTCACCCCTGATTCAAGAACCCCATAAGGAATGAAGCAATGAAGAAAATCGAAGCCGTCATCAAGCCATTCAAACTCGACGAAGTGCGCGAAGCCTTGTCGGATATTGGTGTGACCGGCCTGACTGTTACCGAGGTCAAGGGATTCGGACGTCAGAAAGGCCACACCGAACTGTATCGCGGGGCGGAATACGTGGTGGATTTCCTGCCGAAGGTGAAGCTGGAGATCGTCATTGCCGACAGTCTGCTCGACCGTGCAATGGAGACGATCGTCAATGCTGCGCGCACCGGGAAAATTGGTGACGGCAAGATTTTTGTCAGCAACATGGAACAGGTGGTGCGGATCCGTACCGGTGAGTCAGGCGAAGCGGCGATCTGATTTCCCGCTAGCTGATTCCGGCCTTCAGCGGGATCAGAATGAGCCCGATTGATTTCGGGCTCGAAATTACCAGAACCGGTACCAGGCTTTCCCTTCGGTGTTGACGCCCTTGGCGTATTTGCTGTTGGGAAAGTTGAGTTTCAGTACCCGTTGCGCATCGTCGCGCAGGTCGGTCAGCTTCAGCTTGTCGTAGGACACCACCAGGATTGCCAGCGCCTCTTCCAGCGCAGGCGCTTCGGGATAGGTTTTCAATACTTCGCGTGCGCGGTTGGCGGCCGCCACCCAGGCCTCGCGCTTCAGGTAGTACTTGGCAACATGCACCTCGTTGCCGGCCAGCGCGTTGACCAGATATTTCATGCGGGCGGTGGAGTCGGGCGTGTACTTGCTATCGGGAAAGCGCGTGACCAGTTCCTTGAATGCCAGAAAGGCATCGCGTGCGGCCTTGGGATCGCGTTCGCTCATGTCCTGCTCGACCAGGTTGCCGAGCAGGCCCAGGTCCTCATTAAAATTCGCCAGGCCCTTCAGATAGTAGGCGTAATCGACGTTAGGGTGATTGGGGTGTAATTTGATGAAGCGGTCGCATGCGGCAATCGCGGAAATGGGCTCGTTATCCTTATAGTATGCGTAGGCAACTTCCAGTTGAGCCTGTTGCGCATAACGCCCAAACGGATAGCGCGACTCCAGCATTTCGAACAGTTTGACCGCGCGTTCGAAATTGCCTTCGTTCAGATTATCCTTGGCCTCAGCGTAGATTTTTTGCGCCGACCAGCCCGCGGTTTCATCCTTGACCTCGGGCAGCAGGCCGCAACCCCCCAGGGTGAGGCTGGCTGCCAGCAGCAGACCGCCGAGTCCCCGTTTGAGGCCTGGCACCCGATTGAATGCATTTAAACCGGAAAGACTTTGCTTAAGCATGGGAAAAGACACAGAAAATTCGTCGAGTGATTATAAGGGAAATCCAGAAGGCGACATCCGCCAGCTGGTGATCCCGGACGAACACGGCGGCCAGCGCCTGGACCAGGCCTTGTCTGCCATGCTGCCGGAGTTCTCGCGCAACCGCATCCAGAACTGGATCCGTGCCCGCAAAATTGCCGTGGATGACGCCTTTGGCACCACCAAGATGAAAGTCAGCGGCGGCGAATCGGTGCGGGTCGAAGTCGAACCTGATCCGAACGCCACCCCTGACACGCCGGAAGCCATCCCGCTCGACATCGTGTTTCAGGATTCGATGCTGATGGTGATAAACAAGCCGGTCGGCCTGGTGGTCCATCCCGGCAGCGGCAACCGCCATGGCACCCTGCTGAATGCGCTGCTGCACTGGGTGCCGCAGGTGGCCGAGTTGCCGCGAGCGGGCATCGTTCACCGGCTGGACAAGGATACGTCCGGCCTGCTGGTCGTGGCCAAGACCCTGAAAGCGCATACCGACCTGGTGCGCCAGTTGCAGGCGCGCACGGTCAAGCGTGAATACCTGGCCCTGGTGTATGGCGAGGTCGACCGGGGCGGCAAGGTTGATGCGCCGCTGGCACGCGATCCCCATAACCGGACCAAGCGGTGCGTGCATTCGATGGGCAAGCAGGCGGTGACGCATTATGAAGTGGTCGAACGTTTCCCCGCAGGCCTGAGCCTGCTGCGCTGCAAGCTGGAAACCGGGCGCACCCACCAGATCCGGGTGCACATGCAGCACATCGGTCATCCGCTGGTCGGGGAGCAGGTCTACAGTTCCAGCCGGCGCAGCCACATGAAAATTCCGTTCCCGCGTCAGGCGCTCCACGCCGAGCGGCTGGGCTTGATCCACCCCGTCACGCAGGAATACATGCAGTGGGAATGCGACTTGCCCGCTGATTTCAGGTCGCTCCTCGATGCCTTGCGCGACAATACCGCCTGGGGTCCCGGCCCGAAGCACTAAAGCATGAGGCGTCCGCTGCAAACGCCTGAGGCGACCGCATGATTCATCCCGATTGGCCCGCGCCCCCCTGCGTGAAATGCCTGATGACCACCCGTGAAGGCGGCGTCAGCGTCACCCCATGGGCCAGCTTCAATCTGGGTGATCATGTCGGTGACACCCCTGCCCACGTGGCAGCCAACCGTGGACGTTTGCGCCAGAAGCTGCCGGCTGAACCGGAATGGCTGAAGCAGGTTCATAGTGCCCGCGTGGTTGAGATCGGACGCGAACCCCATCCAGAAGCCGATGCGTCGTTTACCCGGCAAACCGGGCAGGTGAGTGCGGTGCTGACGGCCGATTGCCTGCCGGTGCTGTTTTGCGACCGGGCCGGCAGCGTTGTGGCAGCGGCACACGCAGGCTGGCGTGGACTGGCAGACGGCGTGCTGGAAGCGACGGTTGCGGCGATGCAGGTGCCGCCGGGTGAAATCCTGGCCTGGCTGGGGGCGGCAATCGGCTCCAAGGCGTTTGAGGTGGGTGGTGACGTGCGCCAGGCATTTGTTGCGCAGCATTCCGGGGCGGCCGAAGCCTTCGTGCCGCATCCTTCAACCGGCGCTGCCCCCAAATGGCTGGCCGACATCTATCAGCTTGCACGTGTCCGTCTCAATCATGCTGGCGTTTGCGCCATCTATGGCGGCGGGCGCTGCACCTTCACTGAAGCCGACAGCTTCTATTCCTATCGCCGCGACGGCGTGACCGGACGCATGGCTTCGCTGATCTGGCTGGCTGATGCCTATTGAGGCGGCCGGTGATGTTTGAACCCGTACAATGTTTCTTGCGTTGCCTTGAGTCGGCCAGTTCGTGGAACCGCCTCAATAGAACGCTGTTTTTAATGGTTATTGATTCGTCCTCCCGCGCTGTCTCACAGAGCCGGG
>JANJUT010000101.1 GCA_024710445.1 Thiobacillus sp. | reverse complement strand
CGGCCCAATGGCCTGGTGCTGGTCACCGGCCCTACCGGCAGCGGCAAGACCACCACGCTCTATGCGGCGTTGCACGAGTTGAACGACCCGGGCACCAAGATCATTACCGTCGAAGACCCGGTGGAATACCGCTTGCCCGGTGTCAATCAGGTGCAGGCCAACGACAAGATCGATCTCACTTTTTCCCGCGTGCTGCGCGCCATCCTGCGGCAGGATCCGGACGTGATCCTGGTGGGCGAGATGCGTGATCCCGAGACGGCGCAAATCGCGCTCCGGGCCGCCATGACCGGCCACCTGGTGCTGTCCACCCTGCACACCAACGATGCGGCCTCCACGCCGGTTCGTTTGCTCGACATGGGCGTCCCTGCCTTCATGGTGGCCACCTCGGTTCAGGGGGTGCTCGCCCAGCGGCTGATGCGCAAGGTGTGCAGCCATTGCAAGGCACCGCATGCGCCCACACCGCAGGAACAGGTGTGGCTCAGTCGGGCCAATTCCGGTGCCCAGGCCGAGGCTACCTATATCCAGGGCACCGGCTGCGACCGTTGCCTGGGTACCGGTTACTCGGGGCGGCGCGCGATCCACGAATTGCTTGAAATCAACGCGGCCCTGGCAGAAAACCTGGCACACAACGAGCCTGCCCGGTTTGTCCAGGCCGCTCGCACAGCCATGGCCGGCCGCACCTTGCGTGACCAGGCCATCGCGCTGGCGCGTGAAGGGGTGACCACCCTGGCCGAAGCCATGCGGGTCAGCGCGCAGGATGAGGCCAGCTGATGCCGCGCTTTAATTACGTTGGTCGCACTGCCAGCGGTGAAAAAACACAGGGCATTCTTGACGCAGACAGCGCAACCGACTGTGCCAGCAGCCTGCTGAAAAGCAGTATTACGCCGACCAGCATTCGCGAAACCGGCCAGACAGAACGGCGCGATGCCAAAAACGTGGGAGCGGATCTGTTCGCCCCCGGCATCAAGCCCATCGATATCCAGTTGTTTTCGCGCCAGCTCTACACGCTGATGCGCTCGGGTGTGCCCATTCTGCGGTCGCTCGCCGGCCTGATCGAATCGTCGACCAGTGTCGCGCTTGCCAAGGTGATCCGCTCGCTCAAGGAATCGCTCGAAGCCGGCCGCGACCTGTCATCGGCCATGCGACAGCACCCCGAAGCGTTTTCGCCGTTTTATGTCGCCATGGTGCGGGTTGGCGAGGCGACCGGGCGGCTGGACGAGGTCTTCCTGCAGATGTTCAACCACATGGAATTCGAGCGCGAAACCCGCTCCCGCATCAAGGAAGCCCTGCGCTACCCGAGTTTTGTCCTGATTGCCATGGTGGTCGCGGTCGCCATCATCAACGTGTTCGTCATCCCGGCCTTCGCCAAGGTGTATGCCGGCATGGGCGCCGACCTGCCGCTGATGACCAAGATCCTCATGGAAAGCTCGCGCCTGACCATCGCCTACGGTTGGCACCTGCTGGCCGTGGTGGTGCTGGCGGTGTTCACATTCCGGATCTGGAGTGCTTCCGGAAGCGGACGCCTTACGTGGGACCGTTTCAAGATGCGGATTCCGCTCACCGGTACCATCGTGCTGAAAAGCACGCTGGCCCGTTTTGCGCGCACCCTGTCACTTTCGCTCAAGAGCGGGATTCCGGCTGCGCAGGCGCTCTCGGTGGTGGCCGAAGTCACCGACAATGCCTGGGTTGCATCGCGCGTCGAGCAGATGCGCAATGGCATCGAGCGCGGTGAATCGGTGCTGCGTACCGCACAGACCGCCGCCGTGTTCAACCCCGTGGTACTGCAAATGATTGCCGTGGGCGAGGAAACCGGCAGCATCGATGAACTCATGCATGAAGTCGCCGACATGTACGAGCGCGAGGTGGACTACGAAATCAAGACGCTTTCCGCCCGCATCGAGCCGCTCATCATCGTCGCCATGGGCGGCATCGTGCTGGTACTGGCGCTCGGTGTGTTCCTGCCGATGTGGGACCTGGGCAAGCACGCCATCAAGTAATTTCCGGTTTTTGGGCCGCAAGTCCTGTCTGATACTCAAGTTGGAATGGTTTTTGCCGAAATACAGATCATGGGTCGCCGAGCGGGGCGGCATATGTGGAAACATCATTCCAATAAGTGAGAGAACGAAATGAAAGCAAAACAACACGGCTTTACCATGATCGAACTGATCGTCGTCATCGTCATCCTCGGCATTCTGTCGGCAGTGGCGCTGCCGCGCTTCACCAACATCCAGCGCGATGCGCGCATTGCTAAACTCAACGCCGCACGTGGCGCGGTGCAGGCCGCATCCGGGATGATTCACGGCACGGTGCTGGTGCGTGGTGGGGTGGCAGATGCGGCGCCTTGTCCGGTGAACCTGGGTTTTGGTGGCGCCACATCGAACAACACAACCAACGTGTGTACCGAAAATGGCCGGATCCGGATTCTTAACGGTTATCCCACTGCAAACTCCCAGGGTATTGTCGATGCGGCTGGTTTGACTTCAGCTTTTCCGGCCACCGCTCAAGCACTGGCCGCGGAAGGTTATCAACTCGCTGGCGGTGGCGCCGCTGCTGGATCGGCGCTGACGATTCGTGTGACCGGGGGCAGCAACGCGGCAACCTGCTTCTTCAGATACACAGCCCCCGCCGTGGCAGGCGCCGCACCACTGGTCGGTGCACTTACTCCCGCCAGTGCCGAAGGCAATACTGCGGGCTGTTGATTCAACGTAATGATCGCCTCGGGCTTGATTAAAAACCGCCGCATTTGCGGCGGTTTTACCATGGTGGAGCTGATCCTGGTAATGGTCCTCGCAGGCATTTTGGCTGCGGTGGCCATTCCGCGTTTCATGGGCCGAACCAGCTTCGACACGCGCGGTTTCACCGACCAGCTGGCCGCCACGGTGCGCTTTGCGCAAAAGCTGGCGATTTCCCAGCGTACCCCGATTTTTGTCCAGTTCACTGCCACCGATGCCTCGCTGTGCTACGTGGCTACCATTCCGTGCCCAGCTGCCAGCCAGGCACCGGGACCGGGCGGCGAGAAACCGTACACCGTGACCGCACCGAATGGCCTGACGATAGCCAGCGCAGTGCCGGCGCTTCAGTTTGATGCCAGCGGTGGCACGTCTACTCTGGCGGCGCAGCTCGATATTCGGGTGAACGGGGCGGGTGCCTACCATGTGCTGGTTGAGCGGGAAACCGGTTATGTCCATGATTAATCACATGCCTGAACAACGCGGCCTCAGCATGATCGAGCTGATGGTGTTCATCGTGATCGTGGGCATCGCCGTGACCGGCGTGTTGTCGGTGTATAGCTCGGTTACCCGCACGAGCGTTGATCCGCTGGTGCGCAAGCAGGCACTGGCCGTTGCCGAATCGCTGCTGGAAGAAGTGCTGTCCAAGCCTTATACCTATTGCGACCCGGACGATGCCCAGGCCAATACGGCGACCAGTGCAACCATCGGCCCAACGGGTTGTGCCACGATTACGGAGGCGGGGATCGGGCGAGAAGTTGCACAGGGTGAATCGCGTTACTCCACCACCGCACCATTCGATAACGTCAACGATTACAACAACTTCAGCATGCCTGCCGGTGCCGGTCTTGGCATTATCGATTTGACCAATACCTCGGTGACGGGCTTGAATGCATACAGTGCTACAGTCCAGGTTCAGGCGGTCGGGCCCTTTAACGGCATTCCCGCAGGCGAAACCCTGCGGGTGACGGTGATCGTCACCGGGCCGGGCAACCACAGCATCAGCCTTTCCGGCTACCGGACGCGTTATGCGCCAACCCTCTAGACAAGCCGGATTCAGCCTGATCGAGATGATCATCGTCATCTCGATTACCGCGATCGTGGGCGCGATGGTGGCAACCTTTTTGCGGGTGCCGATAGACAGTTACGTTGCGCAGGATCGCCGCGCACGACTGACCGATGCAGCCGACACCGCGCTGCGCCGGATGGAGCGGGATATCCGGCTGGGCTTGCCGAACAGCGTGCGCGTGACGATGGTAGGTACCACGACTTATCTGGAATTCCTCATCACCCGAACGGGAGGACGTTACCGTGCCGAAGGCGGTGGCGATATTCTCGATTTCACCGCGGCGGACAACAGTTTTGATGTGTTGGGTCCAGCCCCCACCATGCAGGCGGGCGACCTGATCGCGGTGTACAACCTTGGGATCACAGGGGCCGATGCCTGGGAGAGCGGTGCGGGCAGTACGCTCGCGGCGTTTACCGGTATTGCCGGTTCGACCATTTCCATCGCACCCAAACAGTTTCCATTGGCTTCGCCGGGCAACCGCTTCCAGGTGGTGGAGGGACCGGTGACCTATGTGTGTACGCCGAATACGGCCAATCCCAATCTGGGCACGTTGACGCGTGTGTGGGGGTATCCCCTCGCACTCTCATTGTCAGGCCAGCCAACGGCGTTCCCCGCCGGCACGCCGCAGGCACTGCTGGCCCGGCAGGTAGGGGCCTGCACGATCACCTATCAGCCGGGCATTACCGAACGCGGCGGCCTGGTCAGCATGACGCTCGAATTGACCCAGACAGGTGAAACCGTGCGTTTGCACAGCAACTCGCAAGTGAGCAATCAGCCATGAAGGTCGCAGGCATCAAGCGCCGGCCTTCCGCCGAGTCGGGGTTTGTCCTGCCGAGCGCGATTTTTCTGGTGGTGATTCTGGCCGCGCTCGGTGGCTACATGGTGACGCTGGCGCGGACCAGCCATATGAGCGGCGCGCTGGATATCCAGGGGGCGCGGGCCTATCAGGCGGCGCGCGCGGGAATCGAATGGGCCGCCTGGCAGGTAGTGGATCCGCAAAATCTTCAGCCTGCGCCTACGCCGTGTCCGGTTTCACCCAGCACGGTGGCTTCACCGGGTACGGTTCCGCTTGCCGGCACGCTTGCAGCCTTCACCGTGGTGGTTACGTGTAACCGCACGGTGGTGATGGATGGCGCGACGCAGGTGGCGGTTTATCAGGTCACGTCCACTGCGACGTCGGGCGTGCCTGGCACCGTGGATTATGTCGAGCGGCAGATTCAGGGGAGTTTCTCAAAATGAAAAACATAAAAATGAATAGCTTTCCTGTTGTGCATCTAATGCTTGGCGGCATGAGGTTTGGCATGCTGGCTTTTCATGTGTTTGCCGGCGCACTTTTATTTGCCTGGGTAGCAGATCAAGTTTATGCGGCAACTTACTCAAATTCGGCGGCACCCTATAGCTGGATCAATCCTTCTGCCCATACGCGGGCGGCGTGGACAAGTGGTGCTTCCTGCAGTTCAGGTTACGTTGGCGCAGCGGTCGACGACGACATCACGGCACAGCTTCCGCTGGGGTTCACCTTCAATTTCGGTGGCGTGAACTACACACAAGTGCAGATCATGAGCAACGGTCGCCTGCAATTCAATAATGGCTTTTGCGGCTACGGAACCCAGACGGTGGGGCCGCCCCCGACCTATCCCTACCCTTATCCCAATGCCAGCGTCGTCAGGACCATGCGCGTCTATGGCACGGATCTCGACCCGACGTCGAGCGGTGCGGCGGGAATCTGTCCCACAGCAACCTGTTATGTGAGTTACGCGACCGAGGGCACGGCGCCTAATCGCCGTTTTGTGGCGACCTGGGTCAATGTGCCGGAATGGGGCGCTTCAGCGCGTACGGGAAGCTTCAACCTGCAAGTGATTCTTGAAGAAACCACCAATGAATTTGTTTACCAGTTTGGCACGAGCAACCACCCCACCGGGGGTAGCGCTCAAATCGGCTGGGAGCTTACGACGACAGATTATGACGTGTGGTCCACGCCGGTCGTGCCCCCTGCAAATTCGGCGGTGCGCTTTTTCATTCCTGCTCCTGTCGCTGAATTCCGCATGGACGAGGCGAGCTGGAGCGGCGCAGGAAGCGTGATCAACAGCACTGGCGGTGGTGCTAACGCTTCACCCGTGGGCACAGCGCAGACAGTGCCGGCAGGCCGGATATGCTACGGCGGTGACATCCCGTCCAATACCTCGACCGGTACGATAGACGCGATCGACACAGGCTACGATGTGGACAGCCAGATAGGCAGTAGCGGCACCATCACCTTCTGGTACAAGAGCAACGGTGCATGGAGCGGGGGCGGGAGCAAGAACGTCCAGTTGCTGGATGCCAGCGTTGCCAACAACCGCTGGTTTTACCTGGCGCGGCAGAACGGAAACGGCAAGCTGAGCTTCAACCTGACGGATAACGCCAATAACGATTTTCAGGTTACGACCGGTAATCTCGGATTTTCCGCCAATACCTGGGTGCACATCGGCGTGACCTGGAAGTTGACGCCGATCGCGGCCAACAACCGCTTGCAGATATTTGTCAATGGCGCGCTATCCCAGTCTGTCGCCATGGGAACGATGCAGCCTTTGTCCGCGGCCATCGGCACGCTCTATGTTGGCGATAATCGCAGTGCTTTTGTCACCAACCCCGGTACCGGGAATTCGGCAGACGGCGTGATTGACGAGGTCAGGCTATACAACAGCGAGGTAACGGGTGCCGTGATCTTGCGTGATTACAATGACGTGCGCGGCTGCGCACCGGTTTCAGTCGTGCCCGCAGGCTTCAATGCGTTCGAATCGTCCACCGCAGCAGGTAGCGTGACGGGTGTGATCAAGACCAAAATTGCGGCGAGCGCCTTCGGCATCGATGTGGTCGCGCTCAAGACGGGAGGGACGGCGATCGAAACTGCGTTTGCCGGCGATGTGAAGCTGGAGCTTGTCGATGCATCGAGCGCGGCAAGTTGCGGCGCGTATCCCCTGATCCGCAATCTGGGGACGATGACCTTCAGTGCTGCAAACTTGGGCCGCAAGACGGCCCCCGGCCTCAGCGAACCCAATGCCTGGCCCAATGCCCGCATCCGCATGTCGTATCCGGCGACAGGCGTGCCAACGATCACCGCCTGTTCAACCGATAACTTTGCGATTCGTCCAGCCAGCTTTGGCAGCGCGGCCGCGAGCGACCTCACCAGCACCACTGCGGGCGCAGCCCGCGCGCTGGCCAATATCGTCGCGACGGGCGGCAATGTGCACAAGGCCGGGCAACCCTTCCAGCTTGCAGCAACGGCGCGCAATGCGGTCGGTACGACTACTGGCAACTACGCGGGCACCCCCACACCCACTGTGGCGGCATGCGTTTTACCAGGCTCGGGCTGCGTCCTGGGCACGCTGGCGGCAGGTACCTGGTCGTCTGCTTCAGGCGTTGTGACGACGACTAACGCCAGCTATTCGGAAGTCGGCGCCTTTTCCATGAAACTGGTGGACAGCACGTTTGCAGCAGTGGATTCGGCGGATGGCTCCACTGCAGCCGAAATGAATATTGAATCGGCCGTGTTCAATGTTGGCCGCTTCGTGCCCGATCATTTTGAACTGGCGCCTGTCAGCATTCCTGTATTCAAGACCTTCAATGATACGGCCTGTCCCACGCGCTCGTTTACCTACGTGGGGCAGCCGGTTCAATATGTCACGCTGCCTCAGGCTTCGATCACGGCTAAAAACAGGATGGGCGGCACAACGCTCAACTACACGGGAAGCTTGTGGAAACTCCTGGGGACGGCCGGATTTTTCCCTGTGTATTCCGACCCTGTCGGCACGCCGGACGGGGTTTTGGGAACACCTGCGGTAACGGATACGGGGAGTGGAACGGGGCTGCTGGTTGTTGATGCAGCAGAAACCTTTTTCTTCAAGCGAACCATGCCAGTCATGCCGTTCATGGCGGATATCACGCTTACGCTCAGTATTGGCGACATGGCGGAAGATGCCGTTGCGGGCAACGGCATGATCGATAAGCTCACACCTGCGGTGTTTTCGAGCATTGACTTTGATTCGGGCAACGAGATCCGGTTTGGGCGGCTGGTTTTATCCAATGCGCACGGTTCGGAAGTGTTGAGTTTGCCTGTGCCTGCCGAAACGCAATTCTGGAATGGCACGGGGTTCATCCGCAATAGCGCGGATTTCTGCACCCAGCTCGCCGCCGCCAATGTGGGTTTGTCCAATTGGCAGCGAAACCTCAATGCCTGCGAAACATCGGTTTCACTGTCAGGACGGTTCAATGCGGGCCGGGGCAATCTGAAGCTTTCCGCCCCAGGTGCAAACAATACGGGGAGCGTCGACCTGACAATGAATCTGGCAGCGGCGGGGGCCGGCAGCACGTGTCCGGTGGGTGCGGTGACAGGCGCTGATAAAGCATGGCTGCAGGGAAAGGGAAGTGGCGCGGCGTATGATCAGAATCCGGTGGCGCGAGGCAGTTTTGGTTTGTATCGCGGCAACAAACCATTGATCTATATACGCGAGATGTATTGAAACCCTTTGACAACAACAACTTATTTATTTAGTTTAAGGAAAACTTTAAGGTTCAATACATGCGGTTCTTTCGACGACCAACCGAGCATGGCCTCACCGCTTATTTGCGCCTTCCCGGCCGCATAGCGTACGCACGCGTTGACCGCCGGCTGGCAGTGCCCAAGCTGCTGGCCGTGGGCGTGGTGCCGGTCAAGAGTGAAAACTGGAGCGATGCGCTGAGCGAGTTGCAGGACAAGGGTCCGGCCAGCCTGGTGTTGAGCCCGTCGGTTTACAAGATGCGCATGCTTGACGCACCGAATGTGCCCGCAGACGAACTCCGGTCCGCGGTGCGCTGGCAAATTCAGGACATGCTCGATTTCCACCCCGACGATGGCACGGTGGACATACTGGAAGTGCCGCATCCGGAGCATTTGAATCATGCTCGCCAGATATTTGCGGTGGCAGCGCCCAATGCGCTGTTGGCGGAGGAAACGGCCTACGCCGTCAAGGCAGGCCTCAATCTGGCCATTATCGACATCATTGAAACGGCCCAACGCAATCTCGCCGCCCGACTGGAAAAACCCGGCCGCGCGCTGGCTACGTTTTCCTTTATTGAATCCGGCAGCTTGCTGACGCTGACGCTGGATGGTGAACTGTGCATGGTGCGTTCGCTGGGCGTAACCCAGGCCCATCTGGAAGGCGATATGGATAGCGTGATTGAACGCCTGACACTGGAGTTTCAACGGACGCTGGATCATTTCGATCGCCAGTTTGGCGGGGTCCCGGTTGATCGTCTGTTTTTGATCCCATCGGAGAAAGTTGGCAGCCTGCGTGATGGGCTTGCCGGGAATCTGGCCTTGCCGGTCGAGGTGATGGACCTTACCCATGCACTGGATATATCCGCGATTCCCAATCTGGGCGAATTGCCCACCCCATGCTTTCATGCCATTGGCGCTGCCTTGCGCAAGGAAGACACCAAGCCATGAGCCAACAGATCAATCTGGCTAATCCGCAACTGCTCAAAAAACGCTACGCCTTGGGCTTGCGTGAAATGCTCATGGCGCTGGGTGTGGTGTTGGTGGGTGCTCTCGGATGGGCGGGATTGCTGCATTACCAGGCTGGCACGCTAGAAACGCAGGCCGAGCAACAGGAGGCGCTTCAAGCCAGTGCACAACAGGAATTGGACGAATTGAATGCCGCAGCGAGCCGGGGCGTGAATCTGGCGCTGACCAATCAAGTCAAACAGGTGCAGAGTCAGGTGGTGCAACGGGAAGCCTTGCTGGCCGCAATCAGCGGCACGCTTGAGCAGACTTCGGCAGGATTCTCGCCACGCTTGCGGGCGCTGGCCATGAGCGCTACGGAAGGGGTGTGGCTGAACGGTTTCAATCTGTCGATGAACCACATCGAACTCAAGGGATCGGCATTGAATGCCGGGTTGCTGACCACGTATATCGAGCAGTTGGGTAAACAGGCGCCGTTTGCCGGCGTCAAATTTTCTGGAATGACTGCCGCTATGGCAAAAACCGGTAAAGCGGATAACAGTAGCCCGCCCGGTGAAACGGCGGCCCTCGTGTTGCCTGACTATCTGGACTTTTCCCTGTCTGCGGGAAGCGCGGACGGTTCGGCTGACCAGGAGAGCGTAGATGCTCGATGACAAGTTCCGGAAACTGAGTCTGCGGGTCAGCGAACTGAGCCTGCGTGAACGCGTGTTTATTTTTGCCGCGGCCATGATCGTGGTTTTCTCGCTGGTACAAACACTGGCGATTGACTCGGGCCAACTGCGTAAACGCAATGCCACAGACCGTTCCCAGATGGCAGAGTCGGCGATTCAGGAAATCGCGCAGCAACGGCAGATGCTGGGCGGAGCCGCCACGCGCGATCCGGATCAGGCTGCCCGAAAAATGCTTGCCGCTCAACAAGCCAAACTGGCGGAACTGAATGCCGAACTGGAAACGCGTGGACGCGCGTTGATTCCGCCCGAACGCATGCAGCAGATGTTGAAAGATGTCGTGCAGGCTCATGGCGGCATCAAAATCGTGGGCTTCAAAACGCTGGAACCCAAACCCGTGTTGTTGCCCGGTGCCGCAGAAGGTGCGCCGCCGGGGTATTACCGGCATGGATT
Organism: Thiobacillus sp.; assembly: GCA_024710445.1. GTDB lineage: Bacteria > Pseudomonadota > Gammaproteobacteria > Burkholderiales > Thiobacillaceae > Thiobacillus. The sequence continues at coordinate 2,953 of JANJUT010000101.1, read as the reverse complement.
TGAAGTGGTGGTGAGCGGCCAGTATTCCGACCTGGTGTCTTATCTGGAACGGCTGGAATCGCTGCCCTGGCGGCTGAGCTGGAATGAGGCGACACTCGATACGGCCAACCGCCCGGAATTGACGCTTACCCTGATCGTTCATACCCTGAGCCTGGAGGAAACATGGCTGCGCGTATGATGTTGACGGTTGTGATGGTGTTGCTGGCCGCGCCTTTGGCCGCGGCTTCGTTGCCGGATCCGACAGCGTTGCCGCAAGCATTGTCGAGTCCCGGACCGGAAAATGAACCCGCCGAGCCGGTCCTGGCCTGGGTAAAAATGAACGGCAAGCGTTCGATAGCCTGGTATGGCGGCAGTACCGTGAAATTAGGGGACACGGTGGAAGGCGGGCGGGTTACGGCCATCCGCGAAGATCACATTGTTATTTCAGGAAAAAACGGGCGCCGTTCCGTGTATTTGCTTGACGAATCGACCCGCACCCAGCCGCTGGCGCCACCGCGTCCGGCTCGAAAAACCAGGAAGTGAACATGCATAAATCTATAGTCTTGGCAGTATTGATGCTGGCGGGCTGTGCCAGCCCGTTTTTTGGCAAGGAAGGCCAGCAGGGCAAGGAAGCGATGAATGCCGAACTGGAAGCATCGATGGCCGCCCAGCCCAAACCGGCTGCGTCGATGCCGCCCGCTGCCGTGCAGCAGGCCATCATGGATGCGGTGCGTGAAACGCCTTCGGCAAAACCGGCCAGCACCGAGCCCCGCTTTAATTTGACCGTGAACAATGCCAAGGCGTCCGAGGTGTTCATGGGCATGGTGACAGGCACCCCCTACAGCATGCTGGTCCACCCGGATGTAACGGGCAGCCTGACGCTCAATCTCAAGAATGTGACGGTGCCTGAAGCGATGGAAGCCGTGCGCGCGCTGTATGGCTACGAGTATGAAGTGCAGGGCAAACGGATCATCGTGCCGTCCCCCGCGATGCAAACCCGTATCTACCACCTGAATGCGCTGGCCATGCAGCGCAAGGGCACTTCGGATATGCGGGTCGTGTCGGGCTCGATCAATCAGGGCGGCAGCAGCAGTAGCGGGTCGTCTTCTGGAGGCGGCTCGACTTCGCAGGAAACCAGCAGCGTACAGACGTCGACCGACTCCAAATACTGGGAAGAAATCAGCGCCGCGCTCAAGGCGCTGGTCGGAGCGGGGGGGGAAGTGGTGGTGAGCCCGCAATCCGGGATTGTCATTGTGAAAGCCGCACCAGCCAGCCTGTTCATGGTGGAAAAATATTTGCGGGCATCGGAGCTGATCAGCGTGCGCCAGGTGATGCTGGAAGCCAAGATACTCGAAGTGCAGCTGAACGATGGTTTCCAGGCCGGGATCAACTGGGCCACGCTGCAGCGCAATGGTAAAACCGCAATCGGCGTGAATACCCTCAATCCGGATGGCAACACGCCGGTCAGCCTGGGGGGAACGGTTGCCCAAATGCTCGACAGTGCCGTTCCCGGTCCGGCCGGGACGGTGTTTGGAGTGGCGTTCAATGACGGTGATTTTGGCGCGGTGATCAGTCTGATCAAGAACCAGGGCGCGGTGCACGTGCTGTCCAGCCCGCGTATCGCCACGATCAACAACCAGAAAGCCGTGCTCAAGGTGGGTACAGATGACTTTTTCGTCACCGAGGTCACGGGGGGAACGGCTGCAGCGGTGGGCGTGCCGGCCACGCCGCCCACGGTGGTCGTGAAGCCGTTTTTTTCGGGCATTGCGCTGGACGTTACCCCGCAGATCGATGACAAGGACAACATCGTCCTGCATGTGCGTCCCTCGGTCAGCAACGTCACTGAAAACTCGAAAGAAATCCGGCTGGGTGATCTGGGTACCTACATATTGCCGCTGGCATCCAGCAGCATTTCCGAAACCGACAGCGTGGTGCGCCTGAAAGACGGTCATATTGTTGCCATCGGTGGGTTGATGGGTCAGACCTACACGGATGGCAAGAGCGCCATTCCGGTTCTCGGCGATATCCCGTATCTGGGTCGATTGTTCGGCAACACCAGCCAGGTGAAACAGAAGCGTGAACTGGTCGTGCTGATCAAGACCACGCTGATTCGCGACAACAAGGACTGGAACAATGACCTGGAGGCAACCCAGCGTCGCTTCCAGACCTACGAGCTACCCGATACGCGGCCGTGACCAACTGGTGGGGGTATTTCGGCCTGCGTGAACCGCCGTTTGGACTGACCCCGGATACCAGCTTCTTTTTCCCCGCGCTGCCGCACCAGGATGCGCATGAAACCCTGCTTTATGCCTTGAGTGCCGGAGAAGGTTTTCTGGTAGTGGAAGGCGAGGTCGGCACGGGGAAAACCCTGTTGTTGCGACGTGTATTGAACACCTTGCCGGAGCGCTGGCAGGTGGCGTTCGTGCCGAATCCCGGACTGGACCCGCGCGGGCTGTATGCAGCGATAGCAATTGAATTTGGCGTGCCGGCAGACGGCACCAGTGAACAGCTGCTGCATCGCCTGGAACGTCATTTCATCACCCTGGCCCAGCAGGACCAGCAACCGGTGGTGCTGGTCGACGAAGCGCAAGCCTTGCCTGCCGATACGCTTGAAGCCGTACGGCTGCTTACCAATCTTGAAACCGAAAAGCGCAAACTGCTGCAGGTTGTGCTGTTTGGCCAGCCCGAATTAATGGCGCGCCTGCACGAAAAAGGCACCCGGCAGATTCTCACGCGCATCAGTTTTCATGCAACGCTACGACCGTTAGATCGTGCTGAAGTCGCAACCTATGTGCAACATCGCCTCAAGGTGGCGGGGCGTGAGGAGACATTGTTCACGCCATGGGCCATGCGCGCACTGTGGCATGCATCCCGAGGCTTGCCGCGACTGGTCAACATCATTGCCGCCAAGGCCATGATGCATGCGTATGGTCGTGGCGCGTCCCGTGTTGCTTACCGCCATGTGCGGGCTGCC
>JANJUT010000096.1 GCA_024710445.1 Thiobacillus sp. | reverse complement strand
CATCCTTGCCACGGTCGTCCTGCTGACCTGGTTCTATCGCCAGGTGGCGATCCAGGGCATCGTCCAGCTGGTCGAGCGGAACAACCTGACTCTGGCGCGCACCGCCATGAGTTCCATGAATCCGGCACTCCTTGCCTTCCTTGATGCCACGGCGGACATTCAACCGGGCAGATCTGCTCATCGGCAATTGCCGCCCGAACTGGCCGAGTCGATCAAAACGCTGATGCGGGGTCAATCCATTGTCAGGATCAAGATATACAACCGCCTGGGGGTGGTTGTCTTCTCCACCAAGCCGTCACAGATTGGTCATGATCAGCGTGACAACGCGGGTTTCATTGCGGCAATCAATGGTGATGTGCGCAACACCCTGATTTATCGCGACACGTTCAACAGCTTCGACCGTGCTACTGAAGAAGACAATCTGATGCAATCCTACCTCCCGGTCCGACATAGTCCAGTCGATCCAATCAGGGGGGTATTCGAGATCTACACCGATGTGAACAACCTGGTGCATCAAACCGAACGAACTGAATTCATCATCCTGTCCGGCGCCATCCTGATTCTGTCGACCTTGTATGCCGCTTTGATTCTCATTGTGCGGCACGCCAACGAAATCATCGAACAGCAGCAACACACCATCCTCGAGCGAACAGAGACCTTGAAATCGCTGTCTGCCCAGATGCTGACAAGAGAGGAAACCCAGAAGCAAAGAATTGCCGTCGAACTGCACGAAGGCCTGGCACAGACGTTGAGCGCTGTAAAACTGAAAGTGGAAAAAGCCCGCTCCCACAAAGCAAGCGACGAGGACGACGGATCAGTGGACTCGATCATCCCGGTATTGCAGCAGGCCATCCAGGAAGTCCGGACAATCGCAACAAATTTACGCCCCTCCAGCCTGGATGATATTGGGTTGTTGCCGACCATCAACCGGCTATGCCGGGAGTTCGAGGAAAGGCATCCGGATACCCACATCGAGCGGCAGATCTCCCTGCTGGAGCAGGACATTCCGCACCCACTGAAAATAGTCATCTATCGCATCATCGTGTCGGTGCTGGCCGACATGGAAAAGCAGCCAAATATAAGACGGGTTCATATCGCCTTGTGGCTGGAGGACGACGATCTTGTCCTGATGATGGACGACACGGCAACCGATGCGCTCGACAGTACGGCGATCCCCCTGGCCAATATCGATCCGCAATTGCGCACCGGGTTCGCCGGAATGGAAGAATTGACGACCTTGTCCGGCGGCGTATTCACCGCCTCGTATCATGCCCGCGGAGGGGCAACGCTGCGCGCCGCATGGAGTCAACTCATGCCATTCAAGTCAAAAAGAATTTCAGACGCTAGGTAACGACCAGGCCTTTCTCGATGGCATAACTGGTCAATGTCGAGGCATTGTGCAGATCGAGCTTTTTCATCAGATTGGAACGGTGCTTCTCGACGGTCTTGATGCTCAGACAGAGGTAGTCGGCGATGTGCTTGTTTGAATGCCCTTCGGCAACAAGCTTCAGCACTTCACGCTCACGATGCGTCAGCGTGTCCCAGGTGCTGCCCACATTGGTGCTATTGCCCGTGCCCAGATAGCCATGGATGACCTTGCCTGAAATATCAGGGCTCAGATAGGTTTTACCATTCAGCACACTGCGAATCGCAACCCGCAGTTCATCATGAGTTGCATCCTTGAGAATATAGCCATCGGCACCAGCACGCAGGCTTTCATGGATATATTCGTCGGTCTTGTGAATGGTGAGTACCAGTACGCGCGTATCCGGATTGCGCCGCTTGATGTCCTGCATGGCTTCGATGCCATTCATGCCCGGCATGGACAGGTCCATCAGGACCATATGCGGCGCCAGTGCGCCAATGTCACGGATGGCATCGCGTCCATTGTCGGCCTCGCCGACGATCTCGATGTCTGGGTCCTGTGATAGCAGGGCACGCAGTCCCGCTCTGAACAGGGTATGGTCCTCAACGATAAAAATACGCTGCTTGCCGCTCATGATGCACTCCCAAATATTTTTTCCTTTTCGCCCCGGAATTGCTGGCCAGCCCGCGTGATGAATCGCTGCAAGCTAGCCTGATGCATGCATGAACACCCAGTCCGAATACTTCATCCTGCCTTCAAATAATCTGTCCGCAAGTCCGAAGTTACTCTTTTTCACGGGTTCGCCGTCGGACAGGCTGTGCACGCCCAGAATCTCGCCATTTGGCCCAACGATCAATCCCCATTCTGCACTGCCCGTCATCGGGTCCGGGTAGATTTTCCGCAGGTAGCGCTGGACTTCCGGATGGCGCGGGTCTTTCAGCAACTCTTCCAGTTGCAGCGGCTGACGCCTTCCTCGCACCGGGGTATGTTTGGCGTATTGATCAAGGGCCAGTTGAAACTGGTGGCCGATGAAGAGCAGTTCCTGTTCTTTCTCCCGTTGTTGTGCCGTATGCCATACCTGTCCCGTAGCGGCAAGCGCGATTCCCATCAGCGCAACCAGCACCAGCACGCCTATATAGGTAAAGCCTTGCATACGCTTAAAAGCCCGTGCCCGCCTGAAACCGGAAAACGCTGCCATCTGATTCTGGATACGGGGCGCCATGTTGTCAAAAATCCCGCGGTTACCAGTTCCGGTATTCCGTGCCATTCAGCGCAATGCCCGGGGCCCCGCTTTTGACGTCATACACGCCGCCCGCTTCGGACTGATCCGGCGCAATGCTGACCCAGCTCGTATTGCTGCCGGTCATCGGATCAGCCGGTACGTTGCGTATATATTTGCTGCTGACCAGTTCATCGAGTGACTCGGGATACCTGCCCTTGTCGCTGTAGTACTTATCCAGGGTTTCTCGCAACAGCGCGAGGTTCTGCTGTAAAACCGCCTCCCGGGATTTGTCCAGGTGAGAGAAATAGCGCGGTACCGCAATGGTGAGCAGGGTCGCGATCACGACCATGACAACCATCAATTCGATCAGCGTGAATCCGGATTTTTTCCCATGTAGCATCATGTCTGGCTCTCCTGCCTACCATCGCCCATAAGGGATCCCGTTCAATCCGGTGCCAGGTGCCAGTGAATACACATCGAACACATCATCGCCCTCCTCCGGCGCATCATGACTGCTTGCATAACTGCGTTTACCCCAGGTTTCTTCGTCCGGCCGGCTTGGGTCCGGAAACAGCGGATCGCGTGGAATGCGCCGCAAAAAATGAATCCGCTTCTTCCGGTCAGGACTGCTTGCATCGGGCACTCCATCAACCAGAACCTGTAGCGACTCGGGATAGCCTGACTGCTGCACGACCGTCGCAACCCGGCCTTCCTCGACCGATTGCTTGTAGGCATCCAATGCCGTTCGGATCTCCCGCAATGCCAGGCGCAGTTCGTGCTCCTTGTTACGCTTCACCCCCAGTTCCGCCAAGGGCAATGCAACCGATGCCAGCAATCCGACAATTGCCACGGTCACCACCATCTCGATCAGGGTGAATCCAGACCGGAATTTGAAGAAACGCGCGTTCATGGCACGACTGCGATGACGTGGGGATCGGGTGGGGTCGCCGTCAGGACCTCTCCACCGGTTCCGCTGGGCACCAGGCGGCCCACGATGATCTGCGATTGTGGATTGGCTGCGATAGCCTCGAATATCAGTGTGACCAGGCTGTTCGTCCCGCTGGCCCCCTCCGGCCCGCTGCCCGCGATATCCAGAAAAATCTGGCCGGACGCCTGGTCGATGGTTTTGTTCAGGGTGGACTGCATGTTGTCCTGCTTGAGGAAGCCCCCTTCCATCACGTCAACCGCCTTGAACACACCTGGATCAAAACTTACCAGCAGACCCAGGCTGCTCATCGCTTGCTGCGACTGGAGGTTCAATGTCAGGCTGACCGTTTCTCCCGGCCTGGCTTGCGCGGGACCTTGCCAGGACAGCGTGACCGGGCTGGCCGTCACGGGTACCTGCGGGCTGGGCAGGATATTCCTGCGCTGGGCAACAATCGGGCGCGGCCGTGCCAGCGGCATTTCAGATGCGCTGGTGGAAACGGCAACACTGCCCAGGGCCTTGGTAATCAGCGGCCCGCTGCGAAGGTTGGACTCGGTACCGGCCCAATACTCCACCTCAGCGACGTCAGGCAGGCCTGCGCTGCCCACAATACGCGGCGTAATGGACAACACGATTTCTGTTTTCGAATTGTCATCCTTGTGGCTCGAAAACAGCCGGCCAAGTATCGGTATCTGACCGAGGCCCGGAATCTTGCTGGCAGTCTTGCGGTCCTCATCGCTGATCAGGCCAGCCAGAATTTGCGTTTCACCGTCCTTCAGCCGCAGTACCGTGTTGGCGTTGCGTGTACCGACTTCATAGGCAAGGGTGCCTGATTGCGTGTTCGGCACTTCCCTGATAATGGAACTGACATCCAGGCCCACCTTGATCACCACTTCGTTGTCGAGGTGGATATCGGGTTCCACTTCCAGCTTAAGCCCCACGTCCAGATACTGCACGCTACCCGTGATGACCGGGCTGCCGGTCGATACCGGCGTGACAGCGTTGGTGATCACCGGCACCCGGCTACCGATCATGATTTTCGCCTTCTCACGATTGCGTACCCGGATGCGCGGGCTGGCAAGGACGTTGGTGTCGCCATCCTCCAGCTTGAAATTGAGCGTGGTGCTTAATGAACTGGCCAGCAGGTCGTTGCCGGTCAGATCTCGCAACTGACGCAATGTGGTGGCAGTGGTCGGGGTGCTCAGGGAGAAACTGCCCGGCCACTTGATCCCCAATTCCTTCAGGCGTGTGGTTTTTACCTCCAGCACTTCCACTTCCAGCATGACTTCCGGTTCGGCAATGTCCTGGTCGGCAATCATTTTTTCCGCCAGCCGGATCGCATCCGGCGTATCCCGCATCACGATGGAGTTGGTTTTTTCATGGATAAAAATATCCTTGGTCTTCAGCAGGGTCTTGATCATGGTCAGCATCTGCTTGGGGTCGGCATTGGTCAGATGAAAGCTCCTGATCTTCAAATCCTGGTAGTCCTTGAGCTTTGCCGGGGTGGACGGATAGATGAACACCGTGTTGTCGCTGATGACTTTCTTTTGCAGCTGGTTTTGCATCAGGATCAGGTTGATGGTGTCTTCAACCGACACATCCTTGACGAAAATAGAGGTTTTCAGATCGGGCTTGACGTCCCTGTCCAGCAGCACATTGATGCCACTGGTACGCGACAGCGCTTCGAACACCATCTTGAGATTGGCGTCACGGAATTGCAGGGTGACCGGCTTGGTGAACGTGGCCTTCAGAGAAGGTTCGGCCATCGCCTCCTTGGCTGCCTTCTCATCGATTTTCCGCTGCAGTAACTGGGCTTTGCTGTTTTTCGGATTTTCCAGCAGAACAGGCTTGAGCACGGCCCGCGCGGCTTCAAAATCAAGTTTGTTGAGCAGGGATTCCGCTTCGCCTATGGCCAGGTCGTGGCGTTTGTCCATGCCGAGGGCTTCGAGTCCCAGCTCGGCCCGGCTGTTGCCCGCGTCAATAATCAGAATGCGTTCGTACAGGGCCTGCGCAGCCGCCTGATGACCGGCGGCCCGTTCGCTGTTGGCCGTCGCCAGCAGGCGATTCACCGTCTGCTCCCTGTTGCGCAGCAGATCCGCCTGATATGACAGGTTATCGGGCTCGGCAAGGCTGGCTTCTTTCAGCTTGACCAAGCCTGCCTCAACACGCCCCTCCGACAGCAATGCCAGGCCATCCTTGTGGAGCTGGTAACCGGCGCATCCTGTCAGCAAGATTCCCAGCAGCACGAACCTCACTATTCCGCCTGCCATCTTCCAGGTATCGACAGCTTTCATCATGCCCCCCCCGCACTGATTGTTTGTTTGATATTCAACGGCAGGTAGGTCAACTCCAGTTGCCCGCTGGTCAGCCGCTCCACGCGATAGGTGTTGTCGATCACCTCACCCTCGGAAACGGTGTAAACCCGATCACTCCTCACCAGCAGGATGATCAGCTTTCCCCCTTGTTCATAGCGCCCCAGGAAGCTGAACGGCATCGGCGGCGCGGTCGGTGGCGGTGGTGGCGGTGGCGGTAGCGGTTTGGGAGGTGGCGGCGGCGGTGGCGGCACATACCAGGATATTGCCTTGAACGTATGGCTGGCTGCCGCAGCGGTTCCGGCAGGCTCATCCTGCCGCTGCAGACGCTCCAGTTCGATCCGTGGCAGAGGCTGTACCGGCTTCCCGGACACGCGTGGCGTGGATTGCCGTGATGGCGTCACCGCCTCATCTGCGGACTGCCGATCCTTTCCGGCAGTTGCAGACAGGATAATCGTCACGGCCAGCGCAGCGAACAAGATACGCTGTCGCCACGGCTGCGCGATCATGACGCATTCCCCAGAAAAATGACCAGCCTGACTTTGGCGTCCACCAGAGGGTCGCCCACTTTCTGCCGTTCGAACTGCACCTGTTCCAGCGCAACGACTGGAATCTCGGCGTGCAGATCGGAAAGAAACCGGCGCAGGGTTTGATATTCCCCCTTGAGTGGCAGATTCATCTGCAAACGGGTGAGCTTGACGACCTTGTCCCGATCCACCTTGTAGTCGGCCTGTTGCAGGCTGAGCCCGTCGCGCTTGGCGATGGCCTCTATCTTGCCGATCCAGTCCGTCACATCATGCTCGCTGGGGAAAATTTGATAAAACGCAACGAGTTGCTCGTCTATTGGCTTCGCGTTGTCATTCAATGCCTGGCCTGCTCGTGCAATCCGTTCATGCAGCGAACTCGCACTGAGGCGCACCGTGTCCAACTGCTGTTGTGCCGGCTGTACTGCCAGGAAATAAAGCGCCAGGCATATCACCAGCCCCCCCATCCCGACCAGGCCCGGCCAGTCGAGCAGATTGCCCCAGCGTCGTATCGGAAGGCGCAGATGGCGGTTCATGGTGTCGCCCCCTTCCAGTAGGCAAGCAGAGAAAAACGCAGTGGCTTTTCCGGATCCGCCTCATGAACCTGGTGGTTCTGTAAAAAAACGCTGCCGAACGCCTCGCGTGTCGAAAGTTGCTTGGCGTATTCCAGCAGGGCATCGAGGTCCTTCGCCTCGCCGCTGATTTTCACGGTGCCTTTCTGCATGTCCGGCTCCATGGACAGCAGTGCAATATTTTTCCCACCTGAGGTTTCCACTGCTTTGAACAGGGCGTTCCACGGCAAGCTGAGTTGGCTCACCAGCTGGTTGGCCTGCCTGACTTCCCGAACCTGTGCACGCGCTGCCTGTCCGGTGAGGGCGGCTGTCGCAAGCGCGCGACGACCGGACTGCCGTTCAATGCGATCGACTTTCTTTTCCCAGAACGCGATTTTCTGGTTCAGTGCCTGGTAGTGGCTGCCCATCACGGCAAGAACCACCAGCGCTGAAATCAGCACACCCACTCCCAGCCATGGTGTGGGCGTGTTGGCATGCTGATAATCGATCCGCAGCATACGCATCGCGATCACCCTGCCAGCGCCATGGAAAAAGGCCGGTTTTCCGCCGATGCCTCGCCCTGTAGCAATCCCGGGGGGAGAGCATGGAACTGCCAAGAGTCGATTTCAGGGAGCGCCGTGTCACCCGATATTGCATCGCACAGGTACACGTCATGAGACACCTCTGAACTATCGTCCAGAAAGGCTTCCCGCTCGAGAATCAATGCCAGGTCTTCACGCCACTCGCTGCCAATCCGTAAAGTGCGCACGCGCAACCAGCAGCCCTTATGCAGCAGGGCAAGGCACAGATTGCCCGGTTCAAGCAGTGCAAACCAGGCACTGCGTTGCCGCAGATGACCTCTGACACCATTGAAGGCAGCCATCAAGTGGGGCTGAACGGATTTCAGGGTAATGCCCGCGCCACCAAACACGCCTCGCATGGCGTCAAGCAATTCCGTATCCACTGCGCTGGCCAGTCTGGGAACTTCAGGCGCCTCCTGGCTCAGGCGCAGTTCCCACTGCTGGGCCGCTTCTTTTCCATACACTTTGGCGAAGCAGTGGCGGGCGAAGGACAGGTCCTCCTCAGCTCCAGTCAGTTCGGCACGCCAGGGAACCATGACGTAGCGTAGAAAATGGTTGGACAGGATCACCGTGGCATCGGTCTTTCCATTGGCAAAGCAAAGCAGCGCAGTCTCCAGTGCGTGCAATGCGGCGCGCCACGGCGGAATACCATTTACGCAATCGCAGGACACGATATGCGGTTCATCGATCGTGCGGCGCAGGCCGCGCAGGCTCAGTCTGCGCCTCACCGGCCACAGGGTCACCTGGTCGGGGTTGACCATGATCCGCAGCTCTCTATGCAACCAGCGTGACACGGTTGATCTCCTGCAAGGTGGTTTCACCGCGGCGTACCAGTTCCAGCGCGGCTTCGCGCAGATAGCGCGTGCCGTCGCGGCGGGCGGCCTCCTTGACCCGCCGGATCGGTTCGCGGGCGACGATCATTTCGCGG